>DATILZ010000001.1:0-2207 GCA_035475995.1 Hanamia sp.
GGTTGCAGTTTGCTCTTTTTAGAGAGGCTTTGTATTTGCTTGAAAAAGGTATTGCTTCAAAAGAGGATATTGATGCTGCTGTAGTATATAGTTTTGGACGAAGACTATGTATTACCGGACCTCTTGCCTCGGCCGATATGGGCGGCCTTGATATTTATGCCAACATTTCAGATTATTTATTTGGCAGCCTTTCGAATGCGACGAAATCATCGCCGAGCTTAAAAAGGCTGGTCAAGAACAAACATTTTGGAAGTAAAACCGGTACAGGATTTTATAAATGGACGCGTTCATTTATACAGGAGATGAGTACAAAAAGAGAGAATGAGTTAATAACGTTTTTAAAAGAAGAACCATAAGGATTACCATTAAAAGTTACAAATATAAAAGTAAAAAATGATGAATTCGAAAAAACTGCATGGAGTTATTATTGCTATTCCAACACCACTGCTTGTCAATGAGGATATAGATCTGATATCGTTACATCACCTGATAGACTTTTGCATTAGCGAAGGGGCAAGTGGTATTATGATAGCAGGAACTATGGGAGAAGGCCCTGCACTTATTGATTCGCAAAGACAGGTTCTTATTGAAAATGCCGTTTTATTCTCTGCAGGACGTATTCCGGTTTTAGCCACCATCTCAGCTTCGTCGACACGCAAAAGTGTTGAATATGTAAAGTCGATTAATAAATCAGGAGCCGATTATATTGTTTGTACTGCTCCCTTTTATTATAAATATCCCGATCCCGCCAGCGTATTATTACATTTTGAAAAACTTGCCGCTACTACCGAACTGCCCCTGATATTTTATAATGCCTCTGGTTTTACCGGCAATGAAGTAGATGTGGATACCACTGAAAAGATTTTAAATATGAAGGAGGTCGCAGGTGTTAAGGATTCAAGTGGCAATTTTAGAAATTTTATTGAGCTATTGCGCAGGTATCCGGATAAAGACAATAGACCCGGAACAATTATGCAGGGAGATGAGTCACTTTTTGATGTCAGCCTGCTCATGGGCGCTGATGGAATCATTTCTGGGGGTGGAGTCACCTGCATTCAATTACTGGTCAAATTATTTGCGGCAGGAATTACTGCCGAAAAATTAGAATCGTTTCGGTATCAGCAAAAGTTCACTTCTGAATTATCGAAACTTTTATTACCCAACTTGCAACGAAACTGGATGTTCAATATTAAAAATAAACTTTTTGAAATGGACATTATTGATAGCAATTGTGTTACCACTCCATTTCTTGCTGGATAGCAGTATCGTTCAGATCAACTATAATTTATGAAAGTTAATATTCAGCTTTTTTATTTGCGAAAAATCAGGCGTTTTATTCTCACTCTGGCATTAGTACTTTCAACTGCTTTTGCTTTCTCGCAGGAATCACATCCCCTCGTGATTGTTACTTTTGGCAATTCAACCACAGCCTCAAGGAAGACAATTGAAAAAGTATATGCTGTTCGTTTGCACGAGATTTTAACAAATGCAGGAATAGAAAATAAAGTGGTTAATGCAGGGATACCCGGTAGTCATACTGGATACCTGAAGGATAATAACCGTTTTAAAATTCCCCATGGAATGGACCGGTTTGATACAGCTGTTTTAGCGTATCACCCTGATTGGGTAACCATTAATTTTGGTATTAATGATTCTTGGCAAGACGGTGGAAAAAAAGGCCAATCCCGAATTTCTTTTAAAGAATACAAACACAATCTTTCTTTTTTCATTAATGGAATTAGACAACAAGGAGGAAAAGTGATTTTATTAACGCCGAATCCAATAGGGAAAAAATATAACGGATTTCATGAGCGCAGGTTAAAGAAATATATGAATGCAGTCAGGCACCTGGCAAAGAGTAAAAGCATTCCTCTTATTAATACCTGGAAAATATTTCCTGAATATGTAAGTGAAAAACATGAAGGTATTGATGCCCTTCTGCTGGATGGCATACATCCAAATGACCTGGGACATAAATTAATTGCAGAAGCTCTTTCAAAAATAATTATCAACTCCTTAAAATAAGTAATCTACTTTCAAAATTTATTTCTTAACCTAAAACTATAATTATGTTTAAAAAGAAATCAACAGCAGTTTTGAAAACGCTCCTGCACATTACTGCTATTTCATTTTTGCTTTTAATGTTACCTGGTATGAGCAATGCCCAGGCACCTTTTTTTGAAACAGGGGTGATATCTGGCCCTAAT
>DATILZ010000002.1:0-12770 GCA_035475995.1 Hanamia sp.
CCTATTTTAAATACTTCCCCATCTTTGGCAAGATGAAAAGGGAAATTTGTTTTTGTATTAGGCCCATAAACAATGGGAGCGCCGGTTTCTTTACTCAGGTCAATATGGCCGCTGACAAAATCTGCATGAAAATGTGTTTCAAAGATATATTTAATTGTAGCGCTATATTCTTTTGCGAGTTCCAGATATTCCTCCGTATCCCTTATAGGATCTATAATAGCAGCTTCACCATTGCTTTCTATAAAATACGCAGCTTCACTAAGGCAGCCCGTATAAATTTGTTTTACATTCATATCTTTAGGTTTTAAAAAAAAAGCCATATTTATGCAAAGTTCATAAATATGGCTGAATTTTTTGGGAAACAATGTTTCCAGGTTAAAAATTACTCAGAGATTTAGCCAACAAGTTCTTTTACGAATTTGTTGATCTCTTCAATTCGTTTTTCATTAATTGTATAAAAAATGAATTTTCCTTCGCGCACCGTATTTACAATATCGGCTTTACGCAAAATTGCAAGATGCTGCGACGCAACAGATTGCTCCAGGCGCAATTTTACATAAAGTTCAGTAACGGTAATTCTTTTGTGCTCATCAATTGTTTTAAGAATTAGCTGTCTTAGTTTATGATTAATCGCACGCAAAACAAGCGCTGCTTTTTTAATTTTCAAATAATCCATGTTTTTCAGAGCTTCACTTTCATTAGTGTGCTCCAGGTGGTTTGTCTCGTGACTTTGGGCTGTTACTGTCATTTCTAATTAGATTTTAAATTAGTAAGATAAATGGTTTTCTAACGAATTAGGTTTTTCCGAATGGCAAAGGTACGTATTGTAAATAGATATATTTTGTAATGAAACATTAAAATAAAAGTTATTTTTTTGCCGGAGTATAAAATTCCTTTATATATATGGGTTCTGCTGAAATAAGATTCTCAAATTCACTTTTTCCAAATTTATGGTTAGAAAATTCTGCCAATGAATCAGATGAAACTCCGTCATCTGTAAAAGAATAATTTGAAGGTTTATTTACTATTAAATCCTTAAATTTTGCTGCCCCACTTCCAAAGAAATATGCAGGCTTCATTTTGGATAAATCTACAAAGGAATTTTCTTCTATAACCATTGCTGATGGCGCAATTACAGCATTTTGCTGTGCATCATAAACTGCAGCAAAAACTTCCATTCTGCGGGCATCAATCATCGGACAATACCAGGCATTTTTATCCCGGATATTCTCATATGCCGAAAAGGCCATTAATTCTAAAGTGTTGAAAATCATCAAAGGTATTTTTAATGCAAAACACAATCCTTTTGCAGTGGCGAGGCCCACCCTGATTCCGGTATAAGAACCAGGACCGCCAGTTACGCCGACAGCATTTAATTGCGATGCAGGAATGTCATTTTCCTGTAAAATTTGCTGAATGGCGCAATGTAAAAACGATGCATGTTCCTTAGAATTGTTATTCACTAATGTTTCTAAAACCTGGTCTTCAGCACAAATATTTACAATCGCTTTTTCTGCAGTGGTGTGTATATTTAAGATATAATTCATTTGATAAATTCGTTTGCTTTTTGTTCTAAGAATAATTTTTTAAAGATAGTGCCGGAAGATATCTTTCTTCTTTTTCAGATAATTTTTTCAACAAATAATAAATCTTTTCGATCCCGATTTTTTGTGCCCACTCAAAAGGTCCTTGCGGATAGTTAGTTCCCAATTTCATTGCTAAATCTATTTCCTCTTTGGTACTTACGTTTTCGGCTAGAGCAAAAAAAGCTTCATTAATGATCATACTGATAACACGGGCAGAAACGAAACCAGGTTCATCTTTTACCAAAAATATTTTGCGGCTAAAACCTTTAAAAATACTTGCGATTCTATCAGCATCATTAGAAACAATTTCCCATATATCCCTTTCTAAAAAACCTGGCCAGCCATTGATTCTGCTTACGTTTGAAGGAAAATCTAATTCTCCCAATGTTTCTGTTACTGCATTGATGAATACCGGTTTATTTTCAAAAAGAGCAAAATCTATTTTGTTAGTTGTGGTCGGTGAAGACGCCAACCATGGCGAATAGGCTGCGTTGGTGTCCTCACTAACCGCCAGCCATGAAAAATCAGAAAGTAAAAGAAAAACATCGTGATTTTTGTAATCACCATTTTCAGGTAGCTTGTTTTTGAAAGTGAAGGCAAATTTATCTGAAGAAATAATCGATTGTATTTCTATTCGTTGTTCTTCATTTCCACATACAAAAATGTTCATGCTTTAATTTTTACAAAAATAGGTTTGTTAGTTGATGGAAAGTTTTGCAACTTTAATGCCTTTTAAAAAAAACACAATTCATGGATAAATCAATTATCAACACAACGAAAGCTCCGGCGCCTATTGGTCCATATAGCCAGGCTGTTAAAGCGGGAGGATTTTTATTTTTATCTGGCCAGGTACCATTGATTCCCGGTACTTCTGAGCTCAAAAATGGTAGCATTACTGAAGAGACTGCACAGGTAATGGAAAATTTAAAAGCACTGTTGGAAGAAGCAGGAATCGACTTTAGCCATGTAGTAAAAACGAGTATTTTTTTAAAAGAAATGAGCTTTTTTGCAGAAGTAAATGCTGAATATGGAAGGTATTTTGATAAAGATTTTCCGGCACGCGAAACAGTGGCTGTGAAAACATTACCTAAAGATGTGAATGTGGAAATAAGTATGATTGCGGTTTTGTAGGTTGAAAGCTCAAAGCTGAAAGCAGAAGGCAAAATACTGAAGGCTGATGAGAATATTCAATATTGAATGTTCAATTTTCAATGTTCAGGTGAAAGAAAATATTCCAATAAACAAACAAATAAAGGGATTTTAATTTTCAATTGCAGGAAAATACGATGTCAATAGAAATGAATAGGTTGTATGGAATTTCAATCGTATGGATAAAAACAAATCAAATTGAATAAGCAGGTAATTATAACATCAAAAGCACACAATTATTTAACCGATACATTGCAACACAAAGGTTATTCAGTTCTTTTTGCAGAAAAAATTAATTATGAAGAACTGAGTGGCATTATCAGCCAGGCAGAAGGATTAATTGTGACGACCAGGATGCCGATTGACAAGCCTTTGATTGATAAAGCGATTCGCTTAAAATGGATCGGAAGATTGGGCAGCGGCATGGAGCTGATAGATGTGAAATATGCCGAATCAAAAGGCATCCGCTGTGTGAGCAGTCCTGAAGGCAACCGCAACGCAGTGGCCGAACATACGCTTGGGTTGATATTAAATCTGACGAATAAGATCTGTGCAAGTTTTGAAGAAATTAAAGATAGAAAGTGGATCAGAGATGCAAACCGGGGGATAGAACTGGAAGGGAAAACGGTTGGAATTATCGGCTATGGAAATACCGGTTCTGCGGTTGCCAAGTTGTTGTCTTCTTTTAGTGTAACGGTTTTAGCTTATGATAAATACAAATACGATTTTGGAGGTGGATATATTAAAGAAGCGAACTTCGAACAGGTTTGCCGTTATGCTGATATCATCACTTTGCATGTGCCCCTCACTGCAGAAACGCATCATATGGCCAATGAACATTTTTTTAATTCTCTTGGACGAATGCCTTTTTTTATTTCTACCTGCCGCGGCAAAGTAACCGATACGGCCGCTTTGATTGCTGCTTTAAAAAATAAAAAAATTGCGGGAGCCGGTTTGGATGTAATGGAAAACGAAAGATTGGAAACTTATAATAAAGAAGAAAATCAGCAATTGAACTGGCTGGTTGCTCAACCAAATGTAATTCTAACGCCACATATTGCCGGATATTCTCATGAGGCTTTATATAAAATGGCAAAAATTCTTTTAGAAAAATTAGGATTGAAATAATTTTCAATCTTCTTATATTTGTATCATACAACGTCTTAGATGGGGCGTTGTATTTTTTTTCTTCATTCTGTAAAAGTTATTACAAAATAAATCATGAGGTTATGAGCCAGGTAAATTACGTTACAAAAGAAACATTTGAGCAAATGCAGTCAGAACTGCAACACATGAAAGGCGTGGAAAGGCCGGCGGCATCAAGAGCGATAGCGGAAGCACGTGAAAAAGGCGATCTGAAAGAAAATGCAGAATACGACGCTGCAAAAGAAGCGCAGGGAATGCTGGAGGCGAAAATAAAACAATTGGAAACGGTGATTGCTACGGCAAGAATTGTGGATGAAAGTACGATTGACACCAGCAAAGTTTCTATTCTTACCAAAGTTACTCTTACCAACCTGGCTACAAAAAAACAGGTAACTTATCAGATCGTTTCTGAAAAAGAAGCCAATCTGAAAGAGCAAAAAATATCTGCTGCATCGCCTATCGGAAATGGATTGTTGGGAAAAGCTGTGGGTGATATTGCAGAAATAAAAGTGCCTGCCGGAATGATTAAATTTAAGGTGGAGAAGATAACGGCGTGAAGGCTGAACGCTGAAAGCAGAAGGCTGAAGGCCATGCATTCAACTTTGAGCTTTGACCGTTTAGCAATAATCAATTTTCAATAATCAATATTCAAGTGGAAGAAAATGACCATATTCAGTAAAATAATCAACGGTGAGATTCCTTCTTTTAAGATCGCCGAAAATGAAAAATTTTATGCTTTTTTGGATATAAATCCTTTGGTAGAAGGACATACATTGGTAATTCCAAAATTAGAAGTGGATAAATTTTTGGATATGCCGGATGATTATCTTTCGCAAGTTTTATTATTTGCCAAACCCATTGCAACTGCTATTGAAAAATCATTTCGGTGTAAGCGTTGCGGATTAAGTGTTGTAGGACTTGAGGTTCCTCATGCACATCTGCATTTGATTCCGCTGAATACAATGGATGATATCAATTTTACCAGGAAAAAATTATCTCCTTCAAAGGAAGAATTGAAAAGGGCGCAGGAAAAGATTTTGGAGGCGATGAAAGCGGATTAATTTCCGATTCAGTAAACACAGATAAAACGGATTTCTCTTTTAATTTTTCAAAAAATCATCTCAGGAATTTCTCCTTCAACAATCAGTTTGCCTTCTGTTTTATTTTGAATTTCTTCTACGCTTACTCCCGGCGCTCTTTCAAGCAAACGAAAACCTTGTTCGGTTACTTCGATTACAGCGAGATTGCTTACAATTTTTTTTACACATTTAATTCCGGTTAGAGGAAGCTGGCACTTCTTTAATAATTTCGATTCTCCTTTTGGATTCGTGTGCATCATGGCAACAATAATATTTTTTGCGCTGGCAACCAAATCCATTGCGCCGCCCATTCCTTTTACCATTTTGCCAGGAATTTTCCAACTGGCAATATCTCCATTTTCACTTACTTCCATTGCGCCAAGCACGGTCAGGTCCACTTTACCCGCCCGTATCATTCCAAAGCTCATGGCGCTGTCAAAAAATGCAGAACCAGGTAGGGTAGTGATGGTTTGTTTGCCGGCATTAATGAGATCTGGATCTTCTTCTCCTGCTACTGGGAATGGCCCCATTCCCAGTAAACCATTTTCAGATTGAAGGGTAACATTGATTCCTACAGGAATAAAATTGGCAACTAATGTCGGAATGCCAATGCCAAGATTTACATAATAGCCATCTTTTAATTCTTTCGCTATTCGTTGTGCTATTTGATTTTTGTCTAACATACCTTAATGTGAAAATTTCTCAATTTGCTAATTTCTTACAGTTCTCTGTTCAATCCTTTTTTCATAAACACTTCCTTTAAAAATCCGGTGAACATAAATTCCTGGAGTATGAATTTCATTTGGATGCAGTTCGCCGGCTTCTACCAATTCTTCTACTTCTGCAATGGTAATTTTTCCGGCCATAGCCATTAACGGATTAAAATTGCGGGCGGTTTCTTTGTAAATTAAATTTCCGGCTGTGTCGCCTTTCCATGCTTTTACCAAAGCAAAATCAGCATCAAAGGCATATTCCATTAAATATTCCTTTCCATTAAATACACGCGATTCTTTTCCTTCTGCAACTTCTGTTCCGACGCCTGCTGGTGTAAAAATTGCCGGCATTCCATATCCGGAAGCCATACATCTTGTTGCAAGTGTGCCCTGCGGAATCAATTCAACTTCCAGTTCGCCGGTTAATAATTGCCGTTCAAATTCTGCATTTTCTCCTACATAAGAAGCGATCATTTTTTTCAATTGCTTCTTTTTTAATAAAAGCCCGATTCCAAAATCATCCACACCGGCATTGTTGGAAATACAGGTTAATTCCTTCACTTCTTTTCTCACCAAAGCTGCGATGCAATTTTCAGGAATGCCACATAATCCAAAACCTCCAAGCATCACCATATTTCCATTTGAAATATCATGAAGCGCTTCATCAGCATTTTTAAAAACTTTATTCATACGAATTTATTTAACTAATGAATCCGGCACATTTTTCTTCCTCAAATGCAAATTATTTTCTCTTTCTTTTTGAGAGTAAAGACTATCAAAGATAATCTTTAATAAGTCCGGATGTTTCACATACCAGTTATAACTTTTATTAAATCTCGCCGAATCTGTTTTGTGAATGTTAAAGACTTTTTGGGATAAAGATTTTGTTTCAATGGCCACATCTACCGAAGAATCTTTTCGTGCCATTTCCGAAGCCAGTGTTTCAGCTCTCATTACATCCCACAAAATGCTTTGCATTTCTTTTGGTTGGATCACAGACGACGGAGGCTTATTGCTTTTGCCGCATGAAAAGAACATTATGAAAAGAATAAGATAAAAAAGGTTTTTCATTATTTTAAAGCAGCTTCATATTTGTTAGATGACGACGGATCCAATCGTTTTAAAAATTCCAGTGCTTTTGCTTTATCCTGTGGACTTGCTTTTGAAAAAACCTGGATTAGTTCCTGGGATTTTGCCTGAAAAAAAAACGGCAGAATCATGGTATTTGTATTTTCTGAATTGAAGCTATTTAAGGTGTTCAATACATTTAAAATCTGCGTTCTTCCGGTTGCTTCCTGGTCGTATAATTTATCCATCCCCAAACGATAATAATCATGGATTGCCTCATGAATAATACTATATTTTGCATTCAGTAAATTCTCTGCCAGCCAATATCTGTTGCGGGTTCCATCAAATGCTTTCCATCCCGAAATGTTGCGCCCTTCAGGGGCATTGTTCACGATATTTTGCGCTTTCTGAAAATAGACATTGCCACCTCGCATTGTAAATGAATCATAATCAAAACCAAGGATCATATCAATCCAATAAGCAAAAACCGCAGTAAGATTTGATACCAGTGGGTCAGTGCCTGAAACACGGGTATCGTTAAATTCCAATTGCTGAAATTCGACGTATTTAAAAACCACATCATTATCCTGGTAATTGATCATGGGAGAGACATAAGAGGAATTAAAAATGGGCCTTCCGGATTGAATGGTAAGTGACGCTTTATAAACATTTTGATCACCGGTAGATTCGAGGTTTAATAAAAAGCTGCAATCAATTTTTTCATTGGCGCTATAATTATCAGTAGTCCATTTGCTGTTATTTACGAAATTATTAAGTGCTGTTTCCAGTGTCTGAAATGCTTTTTTATCTACATTATTCGCAACGCGGTTGCTCAAAACGCTTACTCTTGCACGAAGCTCCTGCGCCTGAGCCATTGAAGTAAAAAGTATCAATAAAAAAAACAGGAAGATTTTATTCATTTCTATATTGGATAATGGTATTTAAGATGTCTGCAGCTACTTCTTTTTTAGTTTTAGCAGAAAAATTATATTCTTTTTTGTTCTTATCAAAAATAGTGATTTTGTTAGTATCACTTCCAAAGCCAGCCCCTTCATCATTCAAAGAATTGAGTACAATTAAATCGGCATTCTTTTTTGATAATTTTTTTATCGCATTCTCTTTTTCGTTTTCAGTTTCTAATGCAAAACCTACCAATGTCTGGCTGTCTGATTTTATTTTTCCGGCTTCAAAAAGAATATCTTTTGTTTTTATTAATTCAAGCGAAAGTTCGCCCGATTCTTTTTTGATTTTTTGCCTGCTTTTATTTTTAGGCGAATAATCTGCTACGGCAGCAGCCATTACGATGATGTCATAAGTTTGAAAATTTTTCATTACTGCCTCATACATTTCTTCTGCAGAAATCACTCTTTCAGTTGTTATCTTTTTATCAGCATCAATGGATGTAGGGCCTGAAATTAAATGAACCTCTGCACCATTCTTTAATAATTCTTCGGCAACAGCAACACCCATTTTCCCGCTGGAACTATTTCCAATGAAACGAACAGGATCCAAAGCTTCGTGAGTGGGGCCGGCGGTTACCAATGCTTTTTTACCTCTTAGCATTGTTTTTTTTGAAAAAAAAATCTCAAGGTATTTTATCATTTCCTCCGGTTCTGACATCCTTCCTTCGCCATGTAATCCGCTGGCCAGCTCACCTTTATTTACAGGCAAAAATTCGTTACCATGCTGTTTTAATATTTCTATATTTTTTTTTGTTGCCGGATGATGCCACATATCTTCATCCATTGCCGGTGCAATCAATACCGGGCAGGTAGCGGATAAATAAACAGCCAGCAAAAGATTGTCACACATTCCATGCGCCATTTTTGAAATGGTATTACAGGATGCAGGAGCCAGAAGCATTACATCTGCCCAACGACCAAGCATTACATGATTTTCCCAGTTTCCTTCATTAAATAAATCGGTAAGTGTTTTATTTTTCGAAAGCGTGGAAAATGTGAGTGGGGTTACAAAATCCTGTGCTCCTTTGGTCATAATTACTTTTACTTCGGCTCCCGATTTTACCAGTAAACGAACAAAAAAGGCCGATTTATAAACGGCAATACTTCCGGTAAGGCAGAGTAAAATTTTTTTTCCCTGGAGCGACATAAAATTATTTATCAGCAAGATACTTTAAAATGAAAATGGCGGATTGAACCGCCATTAAAATTATCATTTCTTATAGAAAACCAGTTATAATATTTTAATCAAAAAGATTGTCTTCATTTTTCCGGTAATATACTTTGTCTTCCATAAATTCTGCTGTTGCAAGAAGTGCAGCATTCGGAATTCTTTCGTAAGCACGTGAAATCTCGATCTGTTCTTTATTTTCATGAATTTCTTCCAGGCTATCTGTATGGCTCGCGAATTCTTCCAGTTTATTATGCAGTTCTTCTTTAATAGAAATATTTATCTGGTTTGCTCTTTTAGCAATTACGTTGATTGATTCATACAAATTTCCTGTTTTATTTTTTACGTCAATCAGGTTTTGAGTTTCAACAACATTACTGGTATTATTGTTCTGTTGGCGTCTTAATTTGCTCATTTTGTATTTTTTTAATATTGTTTTGACTTAGGTTTTTATAATCCTCCGCCTCTGCAAGCAATTTACTTTCAGGGTAACGGTCTTTAAAATCAAGATATTCCTCGTTTACTTTCGCATATCTTTCCTGCTGCTTGTCAGGAACACTTAATTTAGCAAATTCATAAAAAGATTTAACGGCCATTAGCATGTAATCTTCACCTTTGGCAGATTCAGGATATGAATTTAAAAGATTGGTAAATGCAATTCCTGCTGCCTGGTACATCTGCAGGTTATAATATAATTTCGCTGCCAGGTAATCCTTTTCTTCCAGTTTGGCACGGCATTTTGCAATAATTTCATTGCCATCCGCTACTCTTTTTGAATTGGGATAATTATTAATAAATCCCTGCATCATCCCAATCGCCTTGGTAGTATTGGTTTGGTCCAATTGTACATTCGGAGATTGCTTATAAAAGGTGAAAGCATGCATATAGGCGATTTCTTCAGCCCTGCTGCTATTTGGAAATACACCCAAAAATCCTTTAAAAAGATTTTCTGCATCCATATAATTCTTCTGATAAAAAGAGCAGTAAGCATATTTGTAATACAATTCTTCAAACTTATCCGAACCTTTAAATACAGGGAATAATTCCTGGTATAATAGCTCTGCGTTATGGTATTTTTTGTTTGCATAATATTCATCAGCTTTCTTTAATTTATACTCATAATCGGTACTCTTCAAAACCTTCGAAAACTGATTACTGCACCCGGCAAGCATCAGAAAGGGTATCATCAATAAAACAAAAGCTAACTTCATAAGGAGCCGCAAAATTAAGTGAATTTAAACAAAAATGACTTTAAAATAAATGGGAACAAAATTGACTTAGTTAATATTTTGATAATTGGATTAAAAAAAGCCCTTTCCAAAGGAATGGAAAGGGCTTTTTTATTTAACAAAAAGTTCGCTATTATT
The DNA here is from genome assembly GCA_035475995.1 of Hanamia sp. Lineage (GTDB taxonomy): Bacteria > Bacteroidota > Bacteroidia > Chitinophagales > Chitinophagaceae > Ginsengibacter. Next base: position 10,239 of record DATILZ010000002.1, read on the forward strand.
TTGATTTGATGTCCACTGTGTTTACATCGCCTTCGCCTACTTCACAGCTAACAGCAATGCGATCAGCGCTGATACCTTCTTTTTCGGTAAGGTAACTTTTGATCACATCTGCTCTTTTGTTGCAAAGAGCCTGTGAAGCCTTAGAGGCTACAGGATAACCGGTAATTATGATTGAGCATGAAGGGCTGTTTTTCAATTGAGAAGCTACAGTTGCCAACATTGCTTTGGCATCACTGCTAAGGATGTTGCTTCTGTTTCTGAAAGAGATGCTTGGAAGGTCTGTAATGTTGCAGGTATTTGCGTTTTGAGCTACCATGTTTTTGCAGCACTCAGGATCAGGGCATTTTCCCACGCCATCAGCATCTACCGGCTGACAATAAGTAGGAGTGATCAGTTCTTTATCCTTACAATCCGGAACACCATCACCATCTGTATCTCTTGAAACACCATGTGAATCAACAGGGCATCCTGCAGGTGTATTTGGTTCTTTGTCAAATTGATCTGTTACCCCATCACCATCAGCATCTGGTAATACAGGTGTAGGCAATTTCATGTGCTTAGGATTGTTGATTTCGCTGTAAGCATAATCAAGCGGGTTAACCCACCATAGTGGCTCAACAGCTTTAGATCCAAGATTAAAGTTTAATCCTACAGAGAAATAATTATAACTATCAAAATCACGTGTTTGAGCCGGATCTAAAAATGGATGTTCCTGCCATTCCTGGCCATCCAATAAATCGTCTTTTACGAAAGTAAACCTGTCTTCAATTGCAAGATTTACACGTTTGCCCAATTTAAAAGCAATTCCAGCTAATACAGTTCCTGATGGACGCAATGGATGATTGCCTAATTTAGGCTTTGTATTTAATTCATTTTGAGCTTGTGTATAAGGAACATCTTTTAATAATGATTTTAATGCATCACGAGTCTTTTTTCTGTCATGGTATTGATCAACAGTAGCCTGGATTGAGCTAAAACCATTTGGTCCTTCTGGAACCTGAACCTGTGCATTATATACAGTAGCGCCAATACCTATACCTGAGTATAATACCATTCCATTTTTTTGTTTGTGGAAGCGAATATTATTTAAAGTAAAAATACCTTGCAGGGATAGATCGTTAACAGTTGTTTTATAATTATAATAAACCGGATTCAAATTGGCAGCAGAATACCCAGCATTGGTCCAGACAGGATTATTAGAATAACCATAAGAAGGTTTCCAGTTTAATCCTTTAGCCTGCCCATATAAATATTGTAATCTTAAAGAGAAAAGGTAGCCGAGAGCCTTGCGGATATGAATAGCGCCGCCAAATGTCGGCAGTTTAGAAGATACATCACTGCTGATAGAAAACAAACCGCCGGAAATACCAATCTCTGTTTGGTTCCTTGGCTTAGCCGGAAAGTCATAGGTATTGTTCATAAACTCATTTTGCTGCGCTCTTCCCTTTGCAGGGACAACACTTGAGTCATAAATATTATAAACGCCCGTATCCTGTGCAACAGCACCAATTGATATAAGGGAGAAAATGCAAATTAGCAAGTAGGTAAACTTTTTGCTTCTCATAATTTTTTAATTAATGATTTCTTAAATAACGTTTTATTGGCTGCAAAAGTATCAAAGGAAAGTCATTAATCAAATTTTTTTTGAGGAACAGTAAAAGTTTGAGAGATTTATATATTTTATATTTTTTGTAATTTGATTTGTTAATTTTTAAAAATATTTCTAATTGTGAAAGAGTGCGTTAACATAAATGACAGTACATTGTAAACCATTTCTTTCGCTTTTTTGCGGAATAATCATTTATTTTTCAGTTTCTGTCTTATATTGCCTTTTTTCCTGAAAATAATGGAATTTTCTAAAAATCTTATTGCCAACGAATTAGCGACGTTTGAACAAAAATTTGCTCAATCTGTGAAGAGCCAGACACCCTTGCTGGATCGCATCATGAAATATATTATCAAAAGAAAAGGCAAGCAACTTCGGCCAATGTTTGTTTTTTTGAGCGCTAAACTTCATGGATCTGTGAATGAATCTACCTATCGGGCTGCCGCATTGGTAGAATTGTTACATACCGCCACACTGGTTCATGATGATGTGGTAGATGAATCGCTGGAAAGGCGTGGTTTTCTTTCGATTAACGCTTTATGGAAAAATAAAATAGCTGTTTTGGTAGGTGATTATTTGCTGTCAAAAGGATTGCTTCTTTCTACGGGCGCAGGAGATTTTAAGCATTTGGATATTTTATCAGATGCAGTAAAACAAATGAGCGAAGGAGAATTGTTGCAGATTGAAAAAGCCAGGAAACTGAATTTAAAAGAAGATATTTATTTTGAAATAATACGCAGTAAAACCGCTTCTTTACTTTCCTCGGCTTGCGCGGTAGGAGCGTGGAGTACGAGTAATAATGAAGAACTCACGGAAAGAATGAAGCTTTTTGGTGAAAAGACCGGGATTGCTTTTCAGATTAAAGATGATTTGTTTGATTATGTAACTGACGATGTGGGGAAACCAACCGGCAATGACCTGAAAGA
>DATILZ010000003.1:0-1631 GCA_035475995.1 Hanamia sp.
ATCCGATGATCGATAATAAAGATAGTAATAAACGTTATCGCGTAGATCATCTGATAGAAACCTATGCTGATAAACTCGCTCATGAAGGCAGAAAGGAAGAAGAATATGCGCTTTTAAAAACGATGGATGAATTGTTGGCAAAAGATGATTTTGCCGGATTAAAAAATTTAATTGAAGATAATAATATAACCTGTGGCGTTAGCGAAACATGCAACTGGACAGAGATCCGCCAGTTCAACCTGATGTTTGATACAAAACTTGGAAGCGTGAGTGGAGAAGCGGATACTATTTATTTAAGGCCGGAAACTGCCCAGGGAATTTTTGTAAATTTTTTGAATGTCCAAAAAACCGGAAGAATGAAAATTCCTTTCGGCATTGCACAAACAGGCAAGGCTTTTAGAAATGAAATTGTAGCACGTCAGTTTATATTCCGGATGCGTGAATTTGAGCAAATGGAAATGCAGTTTTTTGTGCGCCCCGGCACGGAGCTGCAATGGTATGAATATTGGAAAGAGGCGCGATTGAAATGGCATGAAAGCCTTGGTATTCCTGCTGAAAAATTACGTTATCACAATCATGTAAAACTAGCTCATTATGCAAACGCCGCCGTTGATATTGAATATGAATTTCCTTTTGGTTTTAAAGAATTGGAGGGAATTCATTCACGCACCGATTTTGATCTGAAACAACATGGCGAACTGAGCAAAAAGAAATTGCAATATTATGATAACGACCTCAACGAAGATGGGAAACCTTATGGAAATTATATTCCGTATGTGGTGGAAACTTCTGTGGGTTTAGACCGTTTGTTCCTCACCGTTATATCCATGTCTTATGCCGAGGAAAAATGGACAAAGGAAGATGGAAGTGAAGACAGCCGGGTGGTTTTAAGAATTCCTGCGAAGATCGCTCCTTATAAACTTGCAGTTCTTCCATTGGTAAAAAAAGACGGTTTGCCTGAAATTGCCAAACAGCTAATGAATGAATGTAAGCAGAGCTTTCATACTTTTTATGAAGAAAAAGACAGTATTGGCAAGCGTTACAGAAGAATGGATGCAATTGGCACCCCTTTTTGTGTAACGATAGATCATCAGACAAAAGAAGATAATACGGTTACGATCCGTTACAGAGATACCATGCTACAGGAAAGAATTTTATTGACTGATGTAAGAAAACTGATACTCGAAAAAATAAGTTGAATCAGGTTTAATCTTCAGCATAAGAATGATTAACGTTTTTATGGTTTTTCAGTAAATGATTATAATACCGGCTTATAAGTCTGGGTATTTACAGTTGCTTTCAGTTCGTTTAAAATGGTGTATAAACCAAAATTCGTTCTGTTTACATAAATAAAATGCTTTACGCCCCGGGGTTGTTTAAATTCCGGCATTCGGGTAATCTTTTCACCCCATCCATATAAATCTTCAAAAAATTGTGGTTTGCTGAAATCGAAAGTTTTACTGCTATAAGGAAGCGCAAACAAAGTGATCATTTCTTTATAAGACTTGTAATAAAATTCTATTTGTCGCGCATCATCATTCGATTGTATCATTTCTAATTTTCTGAAAGCATCAATTGTTGCTGATTTATTATTCATTAATCCATGCCAAACCAGGTCAAAAAACGGACGA
>DATILZ010000004.1:0-8657 GCA_035475995.1 Hanamia sp.
AGGAAAAAATGTCTCAAGGAATCTGAGTTTTTTCACCAGTATTGCAGAGTTTTCTGTTGAGGGACAATACTTTTTTAAACCCGTCGGGGAACATCCGCTTACTCCGTATATTTTTCTCGGCCTTGCAGTCTATCATTTCAATCCCTATGCTTTTGACAGCACCGGCAAAAAATACTACCTGCATCCATTGGGAACAGAAGGTGAAGGGTATGTGGCAGGAAGAAGTGAATACAAACTTACAGAGTTGGCCATTCCGATGGGCGCAGGAGTAAAATTGTCTCTCACCGATAAAATGAATGTGGGATTTGAAATAGGAATCAGGAGATTATTCACGGATTACCTGGATGATGTAAGCAGTACCTATGTAGATCCAAATGCAATACTTACTAACCGTGGTGCAAAAGCATTGGAATTTGCCTACCGCGGAGGTGAATTAAAGGGTGGTTCGGAAACTTATCCTACAGGTAAGGTGAGGGGCAATCCAATCTATAAAGACTGGTATTATTTTACAGGCCTGACTTTATCTTTTAAACTTGGCAATAATTTATTTGGTAAATCAGATGACGGAGCCCGCAAAAGAAAATTAGGAAAACGGAAGCAATTGGACTGCCCGGGGAGGGTGTTATAATAAATCCGTTTTGGTACATAAAACCAAAGAGCCATAAAGGTATTTTATTGCTGAAACAAAACGCTATATTGGCTTACTATTCAGTTTTACTTTTTTTTATTGCAATACAACCGTTGTTTTCCCGCCACCTCGTCCTCCTTCAATACGGTTAATCTTGCATTCCAATTGATTTCGTGCGCCTTGTTCCCGAATTAAAGTACATTAATCTCCGCCAATAAACACAAAATAAATACAAAAAATTTCACTGCATTAAATGAATTCAAAAATATGGCTTTCTTCGCCCCATATGGGTGGTAATGAACGACAATTTGTAACAGAAGCGTTTGATACCAACTGGGTAGCGCCTTTAGGACCTAATGTAAATGGTTTAGAAAAAGATCTAAGTTCTTATTTACTTAATAATGTTCATGTAGCCGCACTCAGTTCCGGCACCGCCGCTTTGCACCTGGCTCTTATTTTAACCGGAATAGGAGCAGGGGATGAGGTGATTTGCCAGAGCATGACTTTTTCTGCATCAGCCAACCCGATTCGTTATCTAAATGCTATTCCCGTATTTGTTGACAGTGAAATAGATACCTGGAATATGGATCCCAATGTTCTGGAAGATGCTATCATCAAGCGGAAGGCAAAAGGCAAGATGCCAAAAGCGATCATTCCTGTACACCTGTATGGAATGCCTGCAAAGATGAATGAGATCATGGTGATTGCAGAGAAATATGAAATTCCAGTTATTGAAGATGCGGCAGAAGCATTAGGTTCTTCGATTAACGGGAAAAAATGCGGGACTTTTGGTGCCATGAGCATTCTTTCTTTTAACGGCAATAAAATTATTACTACATCTGGTGGAGGAGCATTGGTTTCTGAAAATGAAGAATTTATTAAAAAAGCTACCTTTTTAGCAACACAGGCGCGTGATCCTGCTCCACATTATCAACATTCACATATCGGATATAATTACCGCATGAGCAATATTTGTGCAGGAATCGGAAGGGGACAAATGGAAGTATTGCCAGAAAGAATAATGCAAAGACGTGCCAATTTTTCTTTTTATGAAAAAGAATTAAAAAGCTTTGAAGGGATCAGTTTTGTAAACGAACCTGATGGTTTTTACAGCAATCGTTGGCTTACTACAATTTTGGTTGATCCTGACAAAACCGGCGATATTACAAGAGAGGATATTCGCCTGGCTTTGGAAAAAGAAAATATAGAATCACGGCCATTATGGAAGCCGATGCATCTTCAGCCTATTTTTGAAGGATATCCTTATTATGGAAATCGGGTAGCAGAGAATTTATTTCAGAATGGATTGTGTTTGCCATCCGGAAGTAATTTGACGGAAGGTGAATTAGAGCGCGTTTTGGAGGTATTTAAAAAAATGTTGAGTTAGGATTTGGGATGTTTGACCTGGATGATGTACGATTTACAGCAAAACAACAAATATTATCAATTCCTATTTTAGATAATAAAGATAGACCTCATACGAGGAAAACATGTGTTTAAAACAAAAAGATTACCTATGCATGTTTTCAAATCCCTAAGGGATGAGATGATTACAGCAACAAAACCCAGAAAGTCTGCCTGCAGGACGGGCAGGAGTGATGTGTCAGCCGGCTCAAGCAGATTTTCGGCTGATGTTTATTATTCTATTCTATTTCCCCGCTACCAATAATTCTTCCTGCGCTTTAACTCTTTCTCACAAAAAGAAGTAATCATTAAACGAGCGCGCTTCTTACTTTCTCCTCCCGGAAATTTTCTTCCGAAATCTTGCCTCAATTTTTATTCTTTTCAAATCATAAACGCAATTTTTTTAACTTGCGGCCATGAGAAATTTTGAAGACAGTTACCGACATAAAGGGCTGCGGAAAAAACTAATTGATTCTCTCCGCGATAAAGGAATTACGAGTGAAAATGTGCTGAATGCAATGATGAATATTCCGCGGCATTTCTTTTTAGACACGGCGCTGGAGCACATTGCATATCAGGACAGGGCGTTCCCTATTGGTGAAGGACAAACAATTTCTCAACCTTACACAGTCGCTTATCAAACACAGCTTTTGGAAGTTTTACCTTTTCAAAAAATCCTGGAAATTGGAACCGGAAGCGCTTACCAGGCAATGGTTCTGGCAGAAATTGGCGCTTCAGTTTTTACTATAGAGCGACAAAAAAAATTATTTGATCTAAATAAATCTTTTATTCTCAGAAAGAAATATCCTTCCATCAAATTTTTTTATGGTGATGGCTTTGAAGGCCTTCCGACCTTTGCACCTTTTGATAAAGTAATCATTACAGCCGCAGCACCTTTCATTCCGCCAAAATTAATTGAGCAATTAAAACCTGGCGGCAAGATGGTCATTCCTGTTGATGATAATGGCTCCCAAAAAATGATGCGTGTTACCAAAAATGCAGATGGTACTTTAGAAGAAGAAACTTTTTCCGATTTTTCTTTTGTGCCTATGTTGAAGGGGAGGAGCTGAATTAATTATTAAATTATTCGATTATTTATTTGATTTTGATTCTGCATGCTTCAAATTTATATCTTTTGTCAACATTTACTATTTACTATTCATTATTCACAACTTAATATTAATAGCTGCCATAAAATTTGTTCCCGCCATCGGAAAATAATAATTTTCCACTGCTAATTCTCCATCAGAAATATAGTTATAAGTGTATCCACTTGATTCATACATTTTATTGAAAACATTATTTACTTTAAAAACAAAATTCACTTCCTTAAAGATTTTTTTCAGGATAGTATAAGAGAACTTTACATTTTCAATGAAATAAGGATCTACACTTCTGCTGATATGAGAAGTATTATCCAAAAACTGTCTTCCTACATACTTTGATTCAAAGTTTATTGCGCCATTTTTTAGTGGAATTAAATTAATGGAAGCTGCGCCTACAATATCCGGTGAAAAAGAAATATCGGTATTGTGGTAAATATTTTCCTTTTGCAATCCGTTGTCATAGTCATCAATAAATTCTGTAAAAGCTTTAATTTTATTTTTACTGAAAGAAATATTTCCTGAAAGATTTATCCATTTGGAAAAAATGGTGCCGCCCTGTAACTCAATGCCCGCGCGGTAACTTTCCGGTGTGTTGGTTCTCGTATAAGCACCCACATCGTTTATTTTGCCGGTGTTCACCAATTGATTGTGATAATACATGTAATAAAATGTAGCACCATAATGAAATAATTTTTCTTTCTTTTCTATTCCTAATTCCGCATCATATAAAATTTCCGGTTTCGGTATTTGATTGACTCCCGCTTCAAAATCATCACGATTGGGTTCTTTGGCCGCTACTGAAAAAGAAAAATAAGTTTGGTAATTATTTTTATTAAAAGAAATGCCTGCTTTTGGATTGAAAAATGAATAATGTTTGTCAATCATAATTTTCGGATTATCATCAAAACCATCGATTTTGTATCTTATAAAATGACCCTGTAAATCGAGGAAACCTGTGAAACCTGTACCAAAAGATTTCATCATTTTTGCATACAAATTCAAATCGTTCTTTCTTGCAGGTGCATTAAAATATTTATAATTGTTTGGAAAGCCTTGCTGCGCCCATGTTACAACATCATAATGCTGTCCGTCATATTCAGTGTAACCGCCGCCAAAAGTGATCTGCGTTTTATTTTTATGATATTGCAATGAAAAAATTGAACCATAAAAATAATTGTCGAGCCACAGCCTGCGTATCAGATCTGTTGAAGTGATTGTGTCTATTCCGTTAATATAATCAGGAAGATTGTAATCGCCGAAAGCCTGATCAGTCCTGTATTCTTCATAATATCCTTTTCCCCTGGTAAGAAAAGCAGCGGCATTAAAGCTAAACAGAGAATTGATTTTGTGATTGTAAAAAAGCTGGTAATGTGTCTGGGTATAATTGTCAGTTTCATTCGCATAAGGCGATCCCGGTTTTTCTGTTCCTGCTGGATTATAAGTGCGGTCGCTGTCGAGATAACTTTCAGGTACACCATACCATGCCTGATATGTTTTTTCTTTTCCACTTATTAAATTGAAACGCAAAGAACTTTTATCATTAATGTAGGCTGCACTAAAATAAAGAGATTTTAAATCGGAAGTTGCCCGATCAATATATCCATCACTGGAAATTCTTGAAACTCTTGCATCAATCAGAAAATGATTTGCCAGTAAACCTGTACCCACTTTTATAGTATTTTTCCAGGTATTAAAAGAGCCAAAACTGTTGTTCAGTTCCAGGTATTTTTCTTTATTTACTTCATTGGTAGAAAGATTGATCGTGGCACCAAAAGCACCGGCACCATTGGATGAAGTACCAACGCCACGTTGTATTTGAATGGAATTTAAAGAAGATGCAACGTCAGGCAGATCGACAAAAAAAGTGCCCTGGCTTTCCGCATCATTGTAAGGAATTCCATTGAGTGTAACATTGATCCTTGAAGCATCTGTACCCCGGATGTGAATGCCTGTGTAACCAACTCCATTTCCTGCATCAGAGTTTACAACAACCGATGGAGTTTGATTTAAAATAAAGGGAAGATCCTGTCCGAAATTTGCGTTAGCGATTTGTTCTTTGTTCAGATTTGTTTTTGTAAAAGGCGCTTTATCTGCCGCTCTTATAGAGGTAATTTCTATATTTTCCAACATAAGTGTATCACTCAGTTTATGTTTAGAAGTGTCCTGTGCATTTGAAATTAAACTAAAAGTAAGTGCACAAAAGATGGATAGAATTTTTTTCATGTGTGGTGATTTTTAAGATCAGCACAATGCATGAAAAAGAAGGCGGGTAAAGGTTTTGTCCTCCCTTCGCAGGCATTATCCTGATCAGGTCTGCGGGTATTTTCTCAGCAATCGCGTCAATCCGATAACTATCGGATGACGAAATGCACCCCGGTTTATTTTTGTTTTAGAACGCAAAGATAATCAAGATGAAATTGCTTTGAAAAAAAATTAAATGAAAACAGGAATTCGCCTTATTTATTCGTTTATTGAAACAAACTAATTACTCCAAAGGAGTCCTCCGGACAATCCATTTCCGGATGAAGAAGGATTGATTTGAAAAAATAAATTGGTGGAATTTGTGGCTTGGATTGTAACTTTTCTATTCTAATTTCGTTACACTCAAAACAACTTTTATGAAATATCTATTATTCCTTCTTTTTACTGCATTTTCGCTCCAATCATTTGCTCAAACGATCATCAATGATAAAAACGCAGAAGTAAGAAATATAGGTTCTTTTTCTGCAATTAAAGCTTCCGGCGGCATAGATATTTATTTATCACAGAGTGATGATTATGCGTTGGCAGTAAGTGCTTCTGAGGACAAATACCGTGATGCCATTAAAACTGAAGTACGCAATGGCGTTTTAAATATTTCATATAATGGCAGCCCTGTAAGATTTGGGTCGAATCTCAAATTGCGTGCTTATATTTCTTTTAAAACGCTTGAAAGCCTCGAAGGATCAGGAGCCTGCGATTTTATCATCAATGGAAGTTTTAAAGGAAGCAGTTTGAAAATTAAACTTTCCGGCGCATGTGATGTGAAAGGAAATATTAATTTTGAAGACGCTGATCTTAGTCTCACCGGCGCTTCTACCGTAAAAGTGAATGGCAACGTGACCAACCTGAAAATAGATGCAAGCGGCGCCAGCGATGTAAAAAATTATGATCTGGTTGCAGACAATTGCGTCGCAGATATTTCCGGAGCAAGTGATATAAAAATTACGATAAACAAATCTTTAAATGCAAGGGCAAGCGGTGCAAGTTCGTTGTACTATAAAGGAAATCCAGAAAGAAAGGATGTAAGTTCAAGCGGCGCCAGCAGTATATCTCAGCGTAATTAAAAAAGACTATTTGCACTAAAGTTTGTAAACAATTTTCATCGTAGCAAAATTTTATGATTTACTAAAGATTAAAATTTGGTTACAAGATATTAACCCGTTACATTTGCACTCCTAAATCGCGAAGTAGAGCAGCGGTAGCTCGTCGGGCTCATAACCCGAAGGTCGGAGGTTCGAACCCTCCCTTCGCAACAAGCTGAAACCCTTATTTATAAGGGTTTTTCTTTTTTTAAACCTCTCTTTCTCCTTAGTATTATCAAACAGTTAATAAAACGGTTAATAATGCTACTTCCTAAACGGCGCTCCTGCAGTGAAATATTTCAAAAAGCAAACAATAAAGAAAATGAGAGAATTATTATCAGAAAATGAAAGGGTGAAAATTGATAAATTTCTACAGCTTTTGGAAATTTGTAAATATTTTTTTTCATTCCGGAGGGAGGGGAAAAGATATGCTGAATTTGCAAGCAAAAGAAGTTGACATCGAAAAGATAAAAGTAAATATAACGGCAGATTTTTATTGGCTTAAAGCCTTTAAATATTTATGAAAATGCTGATGGTTTAGAAGGATAAAATGATAACAAGTATTTTCTATATTTTGGCAGCAATTTCGATTTGCTGCCATTTTATAGAATTATTAGCTTTGCCGGAAAAAATATAAATCCATAGCAAACGATAAACTAATTCAGGAATATTTCAAAAACCAAAATGCTTTTACGAGTACTTCTAAAATAAAAATTTTAGGTCATCTTGTCTGGCAGCTTAGTTCTGAATATTTTATTTTCAATACTTCCAGGTCTCTTCACTAATCCCTTTATCTTATTAAATAAGAAAAAAGGCAGCAATCTTTGATATCAGTAAACAAAGAAATATGCCCTATTTCTGATTTAAATTTTTCTTCAAATTTTCTTCAAAATGATTTTGTAATTTTTCCAAAAATTTTCTCTTGAAAATATTAATTATAGAAGATGAAAAAAGCCTGAGTGAAAGTATGGCCGCTTATCTTTCTGCGCAGGATTATCATTGCGATATTGCTGAAGATTATCCAACAGCTGCCTACAAAACAGAGTACAATGATTATGATTGTATTTTGCTGGATATTACTTTGCCTGGCGGCAATGGTTTGAAAATTCTGGAACAATTAAAAGAAGATAAAAAGACGGATGGAGTGCTTATTATTTCTGCTAAAAATTCTCTGGATGATAAAATAAAAGGATTGAATCTGGGTGCGGATGATTATTTATCCAAACCATTTCATCTTTCCGAATTAAATGCGCGCATTGCAGCGATTATCCGAAGAAAAAAATTTGATGGAAACCCGGTTTTGCAATTTGATTGTATCTCCATTGATACACAACAAAAAACTGTAATGGTAGAAAATAAACCCGTAGAACTGACCAAAAAAGAGTATGAATTGCTGGTATATTTTGTTTCAAATAAAAAGCGGATCATTTCAAAAGAAGCAATAGCAGAGCACCTTTGGGGAAATGATATAACCGGAAACTTTGATTTTATTTATACACATATAAAAAATCTGCGAAAAAAACTAATGGAAGCCGGTGATGCAGATTATATTAAATCGGTGTATGGAATGGGTTATAAATTTACCGTTTCATGAAACTGATTGCAAAATACAACCGTGTAAATATTCCGATTACAATAGCCACACTTTTGATTACGGGCATTGGCTTTTATTTTATCATTCATTATGTTTTGCTTCACCAGATTGATAAAGACCTGCGCATTGAACAACAGGAAATCATTCATTACATAAAAGAAAAAAAATCATTACCTGAAGCGTCCAATTATAAAGATCAGCAAATACAATTTCGACCGGCAAATGATCCTTTTTTTAAAACTAAATTCTCAACAGAAGATAACTTTAATCCTTCAGAAAATGAACTGGAAACATTCAGGAAACTCCAGTTTTTGGTCGCGGTAAACGGGCAAAATTATATTGCCATTGTAAAAAAATCTCAACAGGAAACTGAAGATATTATTCAGCTTATTTTTATAATCACTTTTTCCGTAATTATTTTTTTACTTCTCGTTCTTTTTATTGTAAACCGTTTTTTACTCGCTAAAATATGGAAACCTTTTAACCATCTTTTAGAACAGTTAAAGCAGTTTAATCTTTCATCAAAAAATGAAATTATTCCTGATAAAACGAATATAAAAGAATTTAGAGAATTGAATGAT
>DATILZ010000005.1:0-8269 GCA_035475995.1 Hanamia sp.
TGCCGGACTCGTTCAGCTTCGGATTTCCATGGTTTACATTCGGCACTGCTGAATGTTTCACAACGTTTTATCCAGGGGAATAATAATCATCAGTTCACAGCCGTTGCCTTCCGAGGAATTCAGAAACAGCTGGCCCGAGAATAATTCAGATCTCCGTTTCATGTTTGCTATTCCGATACCATATTTTACCTTATTTACATCAAAGCCGACGCCATTGTCGGCAATACGCATATGCAGGTTATTTTTATTAATAAAAACACTTACTTCAATATCTGTGCAATTGGCGTGTGCAATAATGTTGCGGAGTTGCTCCTGTAAAATGCGGTAAAGATTTAATTGAATTTCCTGTTTGATCGACATACACTTTGATTTTTTATCAAAATGAATGGAGATGTTATAGCTGCCATCAATATTGAACGTTTTAAATAAACTTTCAAAAGCAACCTCCAGTTTTGTATTATCAAAAAATGCAGGAGCCAGCCTGTGAGAAAGATTTCTGATCTCTTTTGTTGCGAGCAAAATCGCCTCGCTGCTTTTGTTGTAGGATTCAATGGCAGCCGGCATTAAAGAACACTTGATCATCCCCAGGCTCATTTTTGCTGCGGCAAGGATTTGGCAGACATTATCATGCAACTCGCTGCCTATTTCGTAGCGCTCATCTTCCTGCGTTTTAATAATGGCTTTTGTAATTTTATTTTCCATCTGATTACGCTCAGTAACATCAAGACAAATGGATAAAATACATTTCTTTTCACCAATAATAATCGGGGATGTGTAAACTTCTGTCTCTATTTTTTCACCACATTTCTTCACGTGACAGAAATTATATTTCCTGACCTTATTCGGGGAAAGGCCAAGGGTTTCTTTTTTTATTCTTTTTACCTCTTCATATCCCTCTTCAATTTCCTTCACTTTCCGGATATCAAATATGGTCATACTCAGAAATTCGGATTCTGTATATCCATAATGTTCGCAGGCAGCATTATTTACTGAAATAAACTGATTGTTTTCCGGATCAATTACCCACATTGGAATAGGGGCAAGTTTAAAAAAGTTACGAAATTTTAATTCCGAAGCCACTAATGACTCCTGCAGTTTCTTTTTTTCGGTAACGTCATTAAAAAAACCCATATAACTCCCGAAAATACCATCAATGTATTCCAGGTAAATGGTGCCTTCGAGGTAGATGTTTTTCCCGCTTTTGCTTTTACAAACTTTTTCAACATTCGTAATTACGTTTTGTTTTTGAGAAGACAGATTGAATGGCGTTGCATGTTCATCCAATAAATCAGCGCTGGTAAGCTGAGAAAGTTCCTGCTCATTATATTCAAAAGTTTTTCTGAAAGATTCATTTGCAAAAACAAATCTTCCATCAGCATCGAATTTCGCAATGATCTCATTTGTCTGCTCGATAAGGGCACGGTATTTTCTTTCACTTTCCTTCAAAGCGAAAGTAGTTCTCTGACCTTTCTTACCAATGATAATCAGATTGATCCCCATGGACATTAAAAGTACGATCAGCCCTATGCTGATCCAGATGTTGACATTGTTGATATGAATTATCCTTAAACCAACGTCTTTGATCAATTTTTGATCACTGTCATTGATAACATTGACAAGCCTGGATATGATCTGTTCGTAATCATTATAAACAGGCACAAGATTATTTTCATAATTCTTTTTTAAGGCATCATATTTCCCGTCTTTGATTTGCTGAAAAAACTGATCCAGGTATCTTTTTTTGGTTGCAGACAATGCCTGTAATTCACGAAGCAGTTGCTGTTCTTTATGGTTTTGTAGCAGCTTCCCTGACGTGATCAATAAACTATCATTTGCGTTGATTTGTGAAATGACGCTGTTTACATCCTGCGGACTTTTAATCTCAAATGAATAGGAAAGTTTTAAAAGAGAAATCTCCTGCCTCGCATTTTCCTTATAGAGACCTGTAAATACAGATTGCCGTTCATTCGCAGCGGGAACCAATTGAACAAGTGCAGCACTGGCTTTTCTCTGATTCCAGAATTGCTGGTTTCGTAGAATAACCAATACAATAAAAAGAGCAGTATAAGTAAGCAGCAGTATCCCTGCAGTAGTAGTTATACCCGGTAAATACTTTTTCATCTTTACAAAAAGATATTTGGATTTTGCAAATATAGTTCTTAGTTAATAGTTCTCAGTTTGTAGTTTTTAGTTTGTAGTAAATGAACAAATAATTCAAAATCTAATTTTCTTATCAGAAATCTAACATCAGCACATCGCATTATTCGGTTCTCAAACTCTTTACCGGATTGGCAAGCGCTGCTTTTATTGCCTGTAAACTAATGGTTGCAAAAGCAATTAATAAAGCCAACATACCGGAGACAATAAAATACAATATCCGAATATTGATGCGGTATGGAAAGTCATTTAACCAATGATTCATAATGATCCATGCGACAGGTGAAGCAATTAAAAAAGCAATTATTACAAGAACAAAAAATTCCCTGGTGAGCAATCGTACAATTCCTGCGGATGATGCACCCAGTACTTTCCGGATGCCGATCTCTTTTGTGCGCAGGGTTGTATTGAACGACGATAAACCAAATAAGCCAAGACACGAAATAAGAATTGCCAGCGATGCCAGGCAAATAAACAATTTGCCAAACCGGCCTTCAGCAATGTATTGCGCGTTGAATGTCTCATCTGTAAAAGAACAGATCATAGGCAATCCGGGTGCTAAAGCCGCCCATTTCTTTTCAAGTGTATTAATGGTTTGCTGCAAATTGTCAGAAGAAACACTGAGCGTAATAAAAGTAAAAAACCAGGAGTTACCTGCATGGTGAGTGGCTGTATTTCTTCATGAAGAGAATGGAAATGAAAATCTTTTACCACTCCAATGATTTGTCCCGTGCCTCCGCGTTGCCAGAAGTGTTTGCCGATTGCTTCCGCAGCATTCGCAAATCCCAATTGCTTCACTGCTGATTCATTGATTATCATGCTTTCTTTAAAATCAGTTGCAAAGTTTTTAGAGAATGCTCTTCCTGCGATCACCTCAATTCCATATTGTTTTAAGAAGTTGTAATCCACAAAATAAGCATCCGATTGAAACTCTTTTTTTTCATTATTGATTCCTTCAATAGTGGTTGGAAATTTTTTATTCGGCCGTCCGGGAATCGCAGAAGATACGCTTGCATATTGAATTCCGGGTATCTTTGTTAACTCTGATCGAACCATTTCCATGCGGTCAGTGATACGGTTGTCATAATGAAAATCTATAACGAGGTTGTGTTCTTTTTTAAATCCGAGATTCTCATTCTTCATAAAATTCAATTGTTTGTAAACAATCACTGTTGCTATGATCAATACGATTGAAATAATGAACTGCGCTACCACAAGTCCCCTGCGAAGAAATAAGCCTTTGGCGCTGTTAGTAAACTTCCCTTTCAGGCTGCCGGCAGGTTGAAAACGGGAAAGAAAAAAAGCGGGATAACAGCCGGAAAGAAAACCAATAAAAACAGCGACGATGAAAAACAGGCCGAGGTATTTTATTTGCCCGAAAACTCCTGTGCTGATCGTTTTTCCTGTCAGCTGATTAAAAGCAGGGAGCAGTAAAGCAGTTAAAAAAACAGATAAAATAAATGCGCCCAAAGCAAGTGCAATGGCATCAGTAAGGAATTGAAATGTCAATTGCTTTTTTGATGCGCCCATTACTTTCCGCACGCCAATTTCTTTTGCTCTTTTTAAAGAAAAAGCAGTAGTAAGATTGATGAAATTGAAAGCGGCGATACACAATACAAATAAGGCTACGAGAGAAAAAATATAAATGCTTTTATAGTTTCCAACGGTGGTTCCTCCGGCTTTATTTACCCTCGTCTTGCTATGCAAATACAGCGCTGTCAACGGTTCCATTGATAAGGAATAATGAAGATTGTCTTTGAGCGGATGTGAATTTACAAAAGCAGATAGTTTTTTCTGTAAAAGCTCTTTATCTGCATTTGCATTCAATAAAATATAAGTGGAAAAGCCATAACGGCTCCAGTTCTCCATCCAATTGCTTCCGGGTTGAATAAGCGATGACATCGAAAGAAACATGTCTGTTCTGAAATGAGAGTTTTGAGGAATATCTTTCATAACGCCGGTTACGGTTGCAATTATTTTTCCATCAAGGATTAATGTTTTACCTAAACAATCATTCGTTCCGAAATATTTTTTAGCGGCCGTTTCTGAAAGCACCATCGTATAAGGGGCATCAAAAACTTTTGCGGGATTCCCTTTTATCAATGGGAAAGAAAACACTGAAAAAACGGATGAATCGGCATAAGCCAACGTTTCTTCACCAAAATTATTTTCGTCTTTCTGAACGATATAATAATCGATAAAAATTCGTGTAGCGGTTTTTATTTCAGGAAAAGAAGATTGCAATGCTTCTGCAAGCGGAGCCGGCGAAGTTTCAAAGTTGGTTCCGTTTCCCGTTTCCACATCAGTACTGATCCGGTAGATATTTTTTGCATGGACGTTAAATTTATCATAACTCAATTCAAAGCTTACATACAATATCGCAAAATACACGACGCATAATGCAGAAGCGAGGCCTGCCAGGTTGATAAATGAAAATAATTTATGCTCACTGAAGTATCTGAAACTTGTTTTGAAATAATGTTTTAGCATTCTTTATCGTCTTTTAGTTTTTATATAGCTTCCTCCAGAATCGTCTCTGAAATACTGCCAGTAAGTAAACAAATATTAAGATTTCTCATTTTCAGAAATCTACATTAGCATATTATTCACTTCTCAAACTCTCCCCCGGATTGGTCATTGCTGCTTTTATGGCAGTATAGCCAACCGTCAGCCATGCAATACTTAAGGCACTTGCAATGGTAAGGATGAAGAACCAGGCACCTATGGAAATGCGGAATGTATATTGCTGCAACCACTGATGCATAAAATACCAGGCAATAGGCGCTGCAATTACAAATGCAATAGCGATAAGAATCGTGAATTCTTTTGAAAGCATCACTACAATGTCGCGAACCGGCGCACCCAATACTTTTCGGATGCCGATCTCTTTCTTTCGTTGAACAGCCATGAAGGAAATCAGGCCATACAAACCAAGACAGGAAATAAAAATTGAAATGCCTGAAAATATTTTAAACAATACAGATAACTGGTTTTCCTGTTTATAATAATTTGCTATTGCCTGGTCAACAAAACCATATTCAAAAATAAAATCAGGATAATCTTTATTCCATCTCTTTTGCAAATCAGCGATAACCGTTTTTGCCTTGTGCATGTCTATCTGAATATTTGCCAATCCATAGCTATTCTTAATCGTTGTCATTACAACGGGTCCGATAGGATCACGAAGTGAGTTAACGTGAAAGTCTTTTACAACGCCAACAATGGGCGCATTCTTTCCGTTTACATTGATCATTTTACCGATAGCTTTATCAGGATCGCGGATGCCAAGGTTTTTTACCACTGTTTCATTTACCACAAATTCGCGAATGGTATCTGAGGGGAAATAAATTCGTCCGGCAATCATATGTAAGTTATATAACCGGAAAAAGCCGGTATCAGCAGGTTTCATTGTAACGATCATATCGGGTTCCGTTTTGCTCTTGTTATTTTCTGTACGCAGATCTGTAGCCCAGTTTCCATCAGCTCCGGAGGGAGCAAACGCACTGAAGCTTACATGCTTGACGCCATCAATATTTTCTAATTCATTATAAAATCTATCCCTTTTTGTACGGCTCAAACTATCACCGGGAAGGGCTGCATTTATAATGGCATCTTTATTAAAACCCATATCTGCATTGCGGAAATAATTCATTTGCGAAGCCACGATCAATGTTCCGATAATGAATGTTTGCGCAATTACAAATTGAAAAACCACTAATGCCCTTCTAAAAGAAATTCCTTTAAATTTTTTGCTGATGCCAGTCTTTAAGACTTCAATAGGTTTGAATGCTGATAAAATCAGGGCAGGATAAAAACCAGATAAGAATGTAACCACCAGCAAAGCGGCAATCATAAATAAAATGAACCGCGGGCTGAAAAGAACGGGGGTTGATAAATGAATTCCGAGCAGGTTGTTTACTAATGGAAGGCAAATAGAAATAACCACAAGCGAGCCGATCAATGCAAGTAATGTAGCGATGCCGGTCTCTCCTAAAAATTGGAGTATTAACTGAGCGCGGTTGCCGCCCAGCACTTTTCTTACTCCTACTTCACGACTCCGGTTTATTGCCTGGGCAGTTGTAAGGTTAATAAAATTTACGCAGGCAATGATCAACAGAAACAAGCCAATCAGGCTGAGGGCAAGTATCAGGTCTTTACTAAAAGTATGTCCGTTAAAATTTCCGTATCGCTCATCAAAATGTATTTCGCTTAATGGCTCAAGTGAAAGAAAATAACCCGGATTTACAGGCTTAATACGTTTATCAGTAAATTGATCTATGAGTTTGTTTAACTGTACTAACGAAGCATTTTTATTTAACTGAACGAAGCAATAATTTTGATCAGATATGCTGCCCCAGTCATTTGGGTCAATCCCTTTCATCAGTGTTGCATAAGATATAACCACGCTTAAAGGAAAATCGGTATTCGCAGGAGGATTATCAAGTATGCCGGTTACTTTCATTACCTGTCCGTACAACTTAAGTGACTTGCCCATAGCTGAATGCCAGTCTCCAAAATATTTTGTTGCTTCATCTTTTGTAAGGAGCACCGTGTTGGGATCATTCAATGCGGTTTTTATATCTCCGGCAGCCAGGGGAAAATCAAACATCTGAAAAAACTGGGGTTCAGCAGCAAAAACATTTTGCTCTTTAAATTTTTTCTGCACTGATCCATCATCAGCAGTTGTAGCTACCTGCACGTTGTTGTCGCCGAAAATAGCAGCGGCATTTTTCAGTTGAGAAAGATCAGTGCGTAAACCCTGAGTAACAGGAAAAGGGACGCCCGTTCTGTATTCCCTGTTCTCCGCTTTTCTGCCAATACGTACCACACGGTAGATCTCTTTTTTATTGGTATGAAAGCTATCAAAGCTTTCCTCGTATTGCACCACAAGGAATAACAATAAGAAAGCAGCAAAACCAACAGTGAGGCCTGCAATATTTATAAAAGAGCTGCCTTTGCGACTTCTTAAATTCCTGATGGCGGTTTTGAAATAATTTTTAAACATAAAAGTTGATTTTTGATGTATGATTTTTTGATGTCTGATAATTGCTCATTCTGATCTCACGCTCTTTACCGGATTGGTTATTGCCAGTTCTTAGTTCATAGTTTAAGCGACAGTAAACGGATAAGTATCCCGTTTTCACATTTTCACATCATCATACTATTCACTTCTCAAACTCTTCACCGGATTTGCAATTGCCGCTTTTATAGCCTGAAAACTAACTGTAGCTATTGTAATAAAAATAGCCAGCGATGCAGACAATATAAAAACACCCGCCCCTATATTGATGCGGTAATTATAGTTCATTAGCCAGTCGTGTAAAAAATACCAGGCGATGGGCGATGCAATGACACAACTCAAAAAAACAAGTACAATAAAATCTTTTGATAGTAACATCCACACTTGCGAAACAGATGCACCCAATACTTTCCGAATGCCTATTTCTTTTGTTCGTTGCTCTGCAACGTAAGCTGCCAGTCCAAACAAGCCAAGGCAGGAAATAAAAATGGCAAGGCCGGCAAACAATCCGGCTAATTTTCCAATCAGCGTTTCCAGTTTAAATTTTGAAGCATAATCTGCATCTGAAAAAGAATAATCATAAGGATAGGCAGCTTCATATTTATTAAAAATGGAAGTTAATTGCGCGATGGCATCCTGCGTCTTAATACCGGGAGACAATTTATACAACATAACATTTTGTGTACCCGGAAAACAATAAAACATGGTTGGATCGGCTGCGCTGAAAGGTGATATCATCAATGCATCTTTCACAACGCCGGCAATTGTATATTTTTTATCTCCCCACGTTATTTTTTGGCCAACCGGATTTTTGATCCTCAATCTTTTAATGGCTGCTTCATTAAAAATAACTGTTGTACTGTCATTTGGGCCAGCAAAATCTCTACCTTCTTTTATATCCATCCCGACGGTCTTAAAATAATCTTCACTTACAAAAATGTTTCCCATTTCTACTGTTTCTCCGGCATTTTTGCCCGGCCATGCATCAATATCAGTATGCCACCAAACATTAGTTGCAGGGCTTGAGGATGTAGTAACAGATGAAACAATACCTTTTTGTATCAATTCGTTTTTTATGGCAGTATAATTTTT
>DATILZ010000006.1:0-3027 GCA_035475995.1 Hanamia sp.
AAATTTCCCTTGCCAAAACTCGTCGCCCCTTTCCTTTGAATGATCTCGAAAAATAGTGTGGGCCTGTCTTCTACAGGTTTTGAAAATATTTGCAACAAATATCCCTCGTCATCCCTGTCAATCAAAATACCCAGTTCACTCAATGGTTTCAGATCTTCATCGATATGCCCTACACGGTCTAAAACTGTCGAATAGTAGGAAGGAGGAACTTTTACAAATTCAACACCGCGGTTTTTCAATTCAGTTACGGTATCTATAATATTATGAGTTGCCAAAGCTATGTGCTGTACACCTTCTCCATTATAAAATTCAAGATATTCTTCTACCTGGCTTTTCTTTTTTCCTTCCGCTGGTTCGTTGATCGGAAATTTTACATAACCATTACCGTTGCTCATTACTTTACTCATCAATGCAGAATATTCTGTAGAAATATCTTTATCATCAAAACTCAGAATATTTTTGAATCCCATTACATCTTCATAAAATTTTACCCACGGATTCATTTGGTTCCAGCCAACGTTTCCAACGCAATGATCTACATATAATAGTTCAGTAGGTGAAGGATTGTAAACACTTTCCCATTTTCTGTATCCTGGCATAAAAACACCGGAATAATTTTTTCTTTCGATAAATAAATGAACCGTATCGCCATAAGTATGAATGCCGCTCATTATCACTTCGCCATTATCATCTTTTAAAATGGTCGGTTCCAGGTAGCTTTTACCACCGCGTTTGGTCGTTTCTTCCCAGGCGCTCGTAGCATCTTCCACTTTCAGTGCAAGCATTTTCACCCCGTCTCCATGTCTGGCAACATGAGCCGCCATTTCATTATCATCCCTTATCGGAGTAGTGAGAACAAAAGTGAGCTTATTCTGACGGATGACATAACTGGCGCGGTCTCTCACCCAGGTTTCAGGGCCAGCATATGCTAAAGATTGAAAACCAAAAGCAGTTTTATAGTAATGTGCTGCCTGCTTTGCATTTCCAACATAAAATTCAACATAATCTGTTCCCATTAAAGGGAGAAAATCGGTTGTTGTTTCTTCCTTCGCTGATGGAGATAAAGTTTCTGTAGCCATTGTTTTTATTTTTATCAAAGTTAACAAAATGAGTTGTTCGATGTATGATGTTTGATGTAAGATCCAAGTCTCTTTAAATAATGTCAAAAATTGGCAACTGCGATGAACGTAAATCGGTTAAAGAAAAAACGTATGACAACAATCAGTTTGGTAATCTGCGCCTGATTTCAGAATTTCGGTTTTTTTAAAAATAACCAATGAATATTTCTTTTGAAGATACCAAAACAGCCTTTGCTTATAAAACAACCGAAGAACTTAAACGAGCCAAATTCCTTTTCGAATCAATGGGAAAACGCTGGCTGGTAAAGCTGGGATTATGGGGCACGCCATTGGCGCTTAAATGGGGATTGCCCGTAAAAGGATTGATCAGAAAAACAATTTTTAGCCAGTTTGTGGGGGGTGAAACGTTGGAAGAAACTTCTGCTGTCGCAGAAAAACTGGGAGAATTTAATGTGCATGTAATTTTAGATTATGGGGTAGAAGGAAAATCCGGCGAAGAAAACTTTGATCATGCGACGGACGAATTTATAAAAGTGATCCGCTATGCGGCAAGTCAAAAGAACATTCCGTTTATGAGTGTTAAACTCACCGGATT
The DNA here is from genome assembly GCA_035475995.1 of Hanamia sp. Classification (GTDB taxonomy): domain Bacteria; phylum Bacteroidota; class Bacteroidia; order Chitinophagales; family Chitinophagaceae; genus Ginsengibacter. Next base: position 1,675 of record DATILZ010000006.1, read on the forward strand.
TTCGCGCTTTGGCTTATTAGAAAAGATACACAGTAATTCAGTTTACTTTGATATTATCCGTGGAATTGTTCCTTTGGAAAAACTATCTGCTGCTGAAAAAGCAGAGTGGGAGAGGATTGTAAGCCGTTTAAATAAGATCTGTACAATAGCTGCCGAAAGCAATATTGGTGTTTTAATAGATGCCGAAGAAACGTGGATCCAGGATCCGGTAGATGCGGTAACCATGCAGATGATGCAAAAATTTAATGTTGGAAAAGTTGTTGTTTATAATACCGCTCAATTTTACCGGAAGGACCGGCTTGCATTTGTAAAAGATAGTTGTGAATTTGCGAAGCAAAATAATTTTATACTCGGGATGAAAGTTGTTCGTGGGGCTTACATGGAAAAAGAACGGGCGCGGGCAGAAGAATTAAATTATCCATCACCTATAAATATAGACAAAGAAGCAACAGATAATGAATACAATGCATCACTCGGATATTGTATCGATCCTGCAAACAAGATGCATATAGTTATCGGATCGCACAATGAATACAGCAATTTATTAGCAACACAACTAATGGAAAAGTTCCAGGTGCCGTTAAATGATTCGCGGATTCATTTTTCACAATTATATGGTATGAGTGATAATATTACTTTCAATCTGGCAAAAGCAAGCTGTAATGTGAGCAAATATTTGCCTTTTGGCCCAATAAAAGATGTTATTCCGTATTTAATGAGGCGAGCGCAGGAAAATTCTTCTGTTAGCGGACAAACAGGAAGAGAGTTACTTTTAATTGAAAAAGAACTAAAAAGAAGGCATGAATTTGAATAATTGTTGACAATTGTCAAGAAAATTGTGTGATAATTTTTTCTTTATCAAAAAAAATTATCTTTGTTGCATAACTAACTGTATGACTAAATTATTTTTTAGCACCATATTATTATTCATTTTCCCTGCATCTGCTTTTACCCAAACAAAAACAATTTCTGCAATAAAACTGAATCAATTTATAAAAGTTGATGGCAATCCGGATGACGAAGCCTGGAATAGCATTCCTGCTGTTTCTGAATTTGTCACCTCTACTCCTGTCTTTGGAACAAATGCATCACGTAAAACAGAAGTAAAAATAACATATGATAATACTGCTGTTTATGTGCTTGCATATTTATATGACGAGCCCAAAAAAATAAAGCGGCATTTAACGGAGCGTGATCAGGTGGATGAGAATGATGTGGATGTTTTCAGTATTGGAATAGATACTTATAATGACAAGCAAAATGCTTTTACTTTTAAAGTTTCGGCGGCAGGAGTGCAGGAGGACGCAAAAGTTTCAGCGATAGAAGATGTGACCTGGAATGCGGTTTGGGAAA
>DATILZ010000007.1:0-6780 GCA_035475995.1 Hanamia sp.
TCAGAAGACATAAATGGATATGATCATATTTTTTATACAGGTGCGCTAGATGCTTATTTTAATCATGAATATGGAAGACTTGGATATAGAACAGTTTCTTTTGAATCATCAGTACATGATGATGATTACCAGGGAGTGGCTCAAATGAATTTTTGCGATGAAAATATTCCTTTTACAAGAATAACGGAACATAAATATTTTACACCCTGGCAGCAGTATAAAAAAACAATAATTTTTAAAGAATTCAGTAGAGAGACAGAAGATGGAGATATTCCATATTATCCTAAAAGGCTGCAGGAAGACAAAAGATTGTTAACCCTCTACCGTCAAAAAGCAGAAACACTTTCTAACGTTTCTTTCCTTGGCCGCTTAGCCACATATCGCTACCTGGATATGCATCAGGTCATTGCTGAGGCGATTGATTTTTCAGCCACGTTTTTGAATGCATTTTCGGCAAAAAAAATATCACCGGTTTTTCCAAACAGGGAGAATTGAAAAAACGACGGTTAGTCCCCGGACAATAATTGCACTTATTTAATCGTTCTCTTGGAAGTTCACATAACGTAACCTCCAAAATCCTCACCTTATGGAAAAAGTGATTGCAATAGTTGTTACTTACAACCGTCAAAAATTATTAACCGAATGTATCACTGCTTTACGGAATCAAACGCGCAAAATTGATAAAATCCTGGTGATTAATAATGGAAGCAGTGATAATACCGAAGATTGGCTGAGTCGTCAATCCGACCTTGAATTTTTCACACAAAAAAATGTCGGATCCGCAGGTGGTTTCAATTCAGGTATAAAATTAGGTTATGAAAAAGATTACGATTGGCTGTGGCTTATGGATGATGACGGATATCCTAAAGAAGATGCTTTAGAAAATCTTTTAGAAGGAAGCACAGAAAAATTGCACTTGAGAAATTGTGCAGTCATTAATAAAGAAGACCGCCAAAGTTTCGTTTGGAAAACCGGAAATTATTCAACGATAGACGCAGTGAATGAAGAAATAATTGAAAATTTTGCTCATCCTTTTAATGGCACTTTGCTTCATAAAGAACTTATTAAAAAAGTGGGATTACCGAAAAAGGAGCTTTTTATATGGGGCGATGAAACGGAATATTATCATCGCATCATCAGTAAATATAAAATTCCTTTTTATACTAAAACAAACAGCATTCATTATCATCCGCCAAGTGCTTATTCATACAAGAAAGATTGGGACTACAGCAGTAATTGGAAAATGTATTTTTATATCCGCAATAGGTTTCACATCCTGAAAACGAGATTTAGCAATAAACCAATGACTGCTTTCTGTATGTATATTGCTTTTCTCATTTCATTTACAGTAATCATTTTGTTGTTCCAAAAAAGCAATAAGTTTAAAAAAGTGTACTTTATACTTTGGCCCATAAAAGACGCTTTTACAAACAATTGTGAGGCAACTCCGGCATTAATATTACAAAAATTATCCTCAACCAGGAATGAATTAACAGGTTTTTTGCCCCGCTTTAAAAGTTTAAAAAGCCTGGGTAGTTTTCGAACCGCGAATCCTTCGATTCACAACTTGAAAAGTGCTTAACCGTGGTTTAAATTAATTTGGTTCAAAACAATATTGGAATGCGTCTTATAGATTTTTTTTTGCTTCCGGTTTATCTGTTATTTCTTTATTTCTTTTTCAAAAGCAAAAGAAAAAAATATACAGATTCATTATTAAAAAAATATCACAAACAGGGTTTTTGGATTAAAATGTGCGCCTGTATCTTATTCATTCTGTATTATTCATACCTTACAATCGGGGATTCCACTGTATTATATCAATGTGAAGGAAATAATTTATACCACCTCATTCTTCACAACAGCGACAATTTTAAATATATTTTTAAAAGTGGAAAAGATTTCGATCTTTCGTTAGTGAAGAATCCATATAACCGCGGCTATTTCAGAGATGAATCAAATTATATGGTCATTCGGCTCGATGCACTTTTTTCTTTTGCTTGCTTTGGAAGTTATGCCGTGATTAATTTATTTTTTGCATGCCTGGCATTTTCCGGCTTATGGAAATTGTATTTATTCTTTTACGAGCAATACCCGGGGATGCATAAACAATTTGCAATTTCTATTTTATACTTCCCGACACTTGCTTTCTGGAGCGCTGGATTATTAAAAGATTCATTGTGTATCGCGGCGCTTGGATGGCTTACTTATTCTTTATATGGCCTGCTTTTCAAAAGAAAATCAATTATTAAAAATTGTATTCTGGTTTTTATTTCTGCTTATTTCCTGGCGGTTCTAAAGATTTATATTCTTCTTGCCTATGTTCCATTTTTTGTATGGTTCGTCATTTTGAAAAATACCTTAAGTATCCGTTTTAAATTTTTAAGGTATATGTTAGCGCCCACTCTTATCGGTATTAGTGTTTATTCATTCACTACCATTTTTTCGGTGTATAATGAGGAGTTAGGCGCTTATTCAGTAGAAGAGGTAACTTCCAGTATTTCGCATTTGAATGGAGTATTGGAGGCAAGAAACGGTCGGGAAGATGCAGCATCAAACTTCAGCCTCGGTGCAGATTATGATGGAACTTTTACCGGACTTATCAAAATAGCGCCAATTGCGGTCGGCACCACATTCTTCCGGCCTTTTATCTGGGAAGCACATAAAATATCTCAATTAATGGCGGCAGTAGAAAGCCTCGTGCTGATGTTTTTTACGTTATTTATTTTATTTAAAAGCGGTTTATTCAGGCTTATTAAATGGATATTAAGCGATCCGTTGATCATGTATTGTTTTCTTTTTGCTGTCGTATTCGGATTGTTTGTAGGCGCCAGCACTTTAAATTTTGGAACACTGGTCCGATATAAAATTCCATGCCTGCCATTTTATGCCATTTCACTGTTTTTAATTTATGAAAAAGTAAAAGAAAGGGCAACTAAAAAAGCATTAGAAAAATCTTTGGCGGATTCAGATGCGGCTGGATTAGTACCGTCACTTTCTTAGATCTATTACTTGTTAAAATAATTTTTTGAAAAGCGGCCTGATACATTTATATTGTTCAAAAAAATCACTTTTTAAACAACTGAATGGTTCATTTGCCCAAATTGATAGCAGATCTTGCGCTAATCCTGATAACAGGAGCAATCACTACTTTATTATTCCGCAAAATAAAACAACCATTGGTTTTAGGTTATATTATTGCCGGTTTCCTTGTCGGCCCGCATTTATCTATAACGCCTACTGTTGCCGACAATGAAAACGTAAAAACACTTGCCGAAATCGGGGTTATTTTTCTTCTTTTCAGCCTGGGCCTTGAATTCAGTTTTAAAAAATTATTGCGCGTTGGCGGAGCCGCTTCTATTACAGCTTTCGTCGAAATTGCATTTATTACCGTCACAGGTTATTTTATGGGAAGGTGGATGAATTGGTCTTTTATGGACAGCTTATTTCTTGGTGGAATGCTGGCAAGCTCCTCCACTACCATCATCATCCGTGCTTTTGATGAATTGGGAATTAAAACAAAACAATATGTGCGGGTTGTTTTTGGAGTATTGGTAGTAGAAGATATTGTTGTAATCCTCTTGATGGTATTACTTTCAACAATGGCTGTGAGCAAAGAATTTCAGGGTATGGAATTGTTATTTACGATATCAAAACTCCTGTTTTTTTTAGCATTATGGTTTCTTGCAGGTATTTTTTTATTACCTACATTTTTAAAAAAAGCAAAAAAATTATTGGATGAAGAAGCTTTGCTGATCTTATCAATTGGGCTTTGCCTTGGAATGGTAGTGGTGGCAACACAGGTTGGATTTTCTGCCGAATTAGGTGCTTTTATTATGGGCTCCATTATGGCAGAAACTACTTCTGCCGAAAAAGTGGAACATATTATCAAACCGGTAAAAGATCTTTTTGCTGCTGTTTTTTTTGTTTCCGTTGGAATGATGATTGATCCACAGGCAATCGTGCAATATAGATGGCCCGTATTATGGATCACTTTATTAACTCTGTTTGGCAAGTTATTTAGTACCACTCTCGGCGCATTAATATCCGGGCAACCATTAAAGCAATCGGTGCAAGTAGGTATGAGCATGGCTCAAATCGGCGAGTTTGCTTTTATCGTAGCCACCCTGGGCCTTTCACTTGGCGTCATCAGTAATTTTATATTCCCGGTGGTGGTAGGCGCTTCAGCAATTACTACTTTTACAACGCCTTATATGATCAAATTTTCTGAACCGGCGTATAATTTTATCGTGAGAAATTTGCCGGCAAAATGGGTTATCGCTTTAAATAATTATTCATCCGGAGCACAGCACATCCAGGCAGAAAGTAACTGGAAAGTGGTGATGAAATCTTATGCGACTATTGTAATTACAAATGGAATTGTTTTATTGGCAATTTTTTTACTTTCAGTTAAATTTTTGATGCCATTTCTAAATGAAAACATTTCAACTATTAGCGTAAAAAGTATAGCTGGTCTGGTAATTACATTAGGAGTTTCCACACCTTTCCTGTGGGCATTAATGGCCAAAAAACCCGCTATATCAGCTTATAAAGAACTATGGCTTGTGAATAAATACAACCGTGGCCCGTTATTGGTTATGGAAATCTCACGCAATATCCTTGGCATTCTGCTGGTAGGTTTTTGGGTGAATAGTTTTTTTTCGACAAAAGTTGCATTGCTTATTGCGGTTCCGCTGATCATTATTGTAATGCTTCTTTTTTCTAAAAGGATACAATTATTTTATCAAAGGATTGAAGGCAGGTTTTTGAGCAATCTGAATGCCAGGGAAAGATTCGCTTTGGAACAAAAAACAAACGAAGACCGATTGCAAAAGCGTTTTAATCCGCAATCTGACCTTTCGCCATGGGATGCACATATGATCGATCTGGAAGTAAATCCGCAGGCAGAATATATTGGAAAAACGCTGGTCGAACTTTCCTGGCGGGAAAAATATGGGATCAATATCGCCTATATTAAAAGAGGCGAAAAACTGATTTATGTGCCCGGCCGGAATAATCGCTTGCTGCCGTTTGATCATGTCGGCATTATTGCGACAGACGATCAAATGCACCTATTCAGGCCGGTATTTGATGCTTCAGAAAGCGTAGAAAAAACCAATCAGCCACTCGATGATATTGTGCTTCAGAAAATTGTAGTGGATGAACACAATAAGCTCAAAGGATTGTCAATCCGGGGTTCGCACATTCGCGAAAGGACGAATGGATTGGTAGTGGGAATTGAAAGAGATACAGCAAGAATTTTAAATCCGGATTCAACTACAAATTTCCATTGGGGCGATATTGTATGGATTGTGGGTGAAAGAAAAAAAATTCAAAAATTGAATTCTGTTTAAAAAATTGGGAACAATCATTTTTAAACCGGTTTCGTTTCTATCGAAATAAGCAGCTAATAAAGAAATAAGTGCAATTCGTATTTCTTTGAAACCTTGGTTCCGATGAAGGATTTCAGAGAGAATAAGATTATTTTGCAACAAAATTAATCAAGGAAAATAATGTGTGGTATTGCAGGGGCAATAAATTGCCATTTCTCTTATGAGGAGGTTATCAAAACTTTAGGACATCGCGGCCCGGATGCACATAAAGGTTATCAGCATAAAAATGTAGATCTTTTTCATTTGCGCCTCTCCATTCTTGATATTGCCTGTGGGCAGCAACCGATGCATTTTGATGAAAAATACACGATTATTTTTAACGGAGAAATTTACAATCACCAGGATATCAGAAAACGGTTTAACATCACCGGAAACACTTTGTCAGATACAGAGACGCTGCTCTTTTTGTATGATCGTTTCGGCACAGATTTCTTGGATTACCTGGATGGAATGTTTGCTTTTGTTATTTATGATAAAATAAAAAACCAATTATTCATAGCGCGCGACCGGGCAGGAAAAAAACCATTTTATTACTTTTTTCAGCGGCAGAAATTTGTTTTTGCCAGTGAATTGAACTGTTTAAAAACAATGGTTCCTTTGGAAATTGAACCGGCTAACTTTTTTCAATATCTGCGTCTCGGATCTTTTTACAGGCAGTTTACTCCTTACAAAAATGTAACAGAATTAACAGCAGGAACTTTCCTTGTTGTGGATTGTAATACGCTTTCTATCAAAGAAACCCGATGGTGGAATATCAATGATTTTTATCAAAAAGAAATCAATGATTCGCTGGAAGAAAGTTTGCAAAAAACAGATCATTTTCTGCATGAGGCAGTTAAAAGAAGAATTGAATCAAGCGATCTTGAAGTGGGATGTTTTTTAAGTGGTGGCATTGATAGTGGCATCATCACCTCGATTGCCAGTGAATACAAACACGATTTAAGAACTTTTACCGTATCGTTTGCAGGAGAATATAATGAAGCACCACTTGCTAAATTAGTAGCGGAAAAATATAAAACCAAGCATACTGAAATCTCAATTTCTTTTGAAAATCTGAAGAATGATTTGGAAAAAATTTTAGGCCATTATGGGGAACCTTTTTTTGATAGCTCAGCTATTCCAAGTTATTATGTGAGCCGCGAAGCAAAAAAACAAGTAACGGTGATCTTAAACGGAGATGGGGCCGATGAACTTTTTGGCGGATACCGCAGATATGTTCCGTTTGCAAAATATGACTTTTTTAAAAAGAACCTTTTGGTAAAAAAAGGGGGCACTTTTTTTAAAAAAGCTTTGCCTGCTGCACACAATAAAAAATCTTTATATAATTATTTATATCGCCTCGCGTCGCTCGCTTCCAGTTCCGACCTTGAAATTTATCTTTCGGCCGGAG
>DATILZ010000008.1:0-3761 GCA_035475995.1 Hanamia sp.
ATGAACAAATTTTTTTTGAAGGGGGAATCATTGAAAATGTGAGATTGAAAGAAAAATGAATCGTTTTTGTTAGTAAACTAAGAATTGGCAATAAATGTTTGTTGAATACTAAAAATTAAAACTGAAATCAAAACAAAAATGGAAGTACATCATCATCCCGACCTTCATCATAAAAAGAAAAATTTCAAAGAATATTTTTTGGAATTTAGCTGTATTGTATAACTTTACACTGCATAACATCTGCTTCTATGATTGTATCATTTAAACATAAAGGCCTGCAACTGTTTTGGGAATAAGGAAATGCAAGTAAATTGCCAGCAGACCAACGGAATAAAATTCGATTAATATTAGATGCAATTAATGAGGCTGGTGTAATACCACAGGATTTATTGCCATTTAGAAATTGGAAAATTCATCCATTGCAGGGAGATTTTAAAGGTTACTGGAGTGTAACGGTAAAGGAGAATTGGCGGATAATTTTTAAATACGACGGCAAAAATGCGATGGATATAGATTATATTAATTACCACTAAAATTTATAAAATGAAAAGAGGAATAAGACACAACACGCATCCGGGAGAACTTTTAAAAGAAGAAATCTTAAAGGCAAATAATTTGTCTGTAACCGAAGCAGCTTCAATGCTTGGAGTTACGAGAGCAGCTTTATCAAACGTTATAAATGAAAAGGCAGCAATTAGCCCGTTGATGGCTTTGAGAATTACCAAAGTGTTTGGGGGGAGCGCAGAATTTTGGGTACGAATGCAGGCTGCACATGATTTACGCAATGCTGAAATTGAAATTACAAAAAGAAAGTTACGCCTTAAACCCTATAAATATAATGTGGTTTGAATGCTATGAGAATTGATCGGAAAGCAAGAAACGTTTTATTTTTTAAAGGCAGTGATGAATCATTTAATAACGGAGAATCAGAGTTAAGAATTTATAAATCAGAATAAAAAATAAATGGAAGTACATCATCATCCCGACCTTCACCATAAAAAGAAAAATTTCAAAGAATCTTTTTTGGAATTCCTGATGATATTTCTTGCGGTTACGCTTGGCTTTTTTGCAGAGAATGTGAGAGAACATTTTGATGATGGTGAACGCGAAGAAGCATATGCCCAAACATTATACGAAGACCTAAAAGTAGATACAACTTTATTGAATGCGGGTATCAGCGAAAAAAATTTTGTAATCCCCAAAATAGATACTTTCCGGATGCTGGTTCATACAAAGGCTATTGATGAGCTTCCCGCAGGTACATGGACATATTTTGGAAGATTCGGAACAAGAAAGTTAAACGTATCACTTCAGGATGCTACTCTAAAGCAATTGTTAAGTTCCGGCGACCTTCGGTTACTTCAAAAACACAATGTTGCTTATGCTATTGCACAATATGACCAGGCAGTACAAGACATGCGTGACGCTTTTCCTTTTCTGGATTTAATCTACAGCGACCTGGTTAAAGCAAGGAATAAAATATTCGACGCCTCCTACATTGACGAAATCATGGGGCTTACTATCAGCGCTGAAAAAATTGATTCATTTAAAAAAGAATCATTTCCGTTGCTTTCAAATAAGAAAGAAGATTTTATACAATACTCCAATCTCTGTCAGTTGGAATCGTTTAATCTAAAATTAATATTGACAAGAATAGAAGCGGTTGATAAAAGAGCCGAAAGTTTATTAAGCTTATTAAAAAAAGAATATAATCTTCAATAACAATGGAAGTAGTACCAATGTATATCCGCCCGGTGTCATCCAGCCTGAAGATCAGCGCTTTGGTTACTGTTATATTCATTGCGAAAATGATATTGGCACATATATTCCTGTTTGTATGGTTGCAACAATGCTTTTGCCTCCCTGATAATCCTTTCAGTAACATGAGTAGTAGTCAGTTTGCCTGTAACTTCCTTTACAGCACGGTTGAGATATAACAAAAAGGGGGTTTATTTAATCACTTCTTCCAGCTTCTTTGCCAGTTCCTCTCCTCTTATATTTTTAGCGATTATTTTGCCTGAAGGATCCAGTAGTAAATTCTGCGGAATAGCGCGGATGCCGTATTCTTTGGCCACCGCATTATCCCAGAATTTCAAATCACTTACATGATTCCAGGTTAAGCCGTCCTTATGAATGGCGTCGAGCCATGCCTGCTTCTTTCCAGGTTGGTCAAGAGAAACACTTAGAACGGTGAAGTTTTTATCTTTATAATTGTTGAAGGCTTTCACGACGTTCGGGTTTTCTGCACGGCAAGGGCCGCACCAGCTTGCCCAAAAATCGAGCAGCACATATTTGCCTTTGAAATCTGATAATGAAACCGGTTTGTTCAAAGTATCGTTCTGGGTAAAATTCATTGCATAGGCACCGATTCCCGTTTTCTTTGCTATTTCAATGCGCTTTTTAAAAGCAACTCCGGAAGCCAGGTTTCTTGTGGCTGCAGGCAGCTTTTTAAAAAGCGGCTCTACTTTTTTGGCATCCAAATCATATCCCGCATATTGGTTCAATACATAAAGTGCAACCGGCGAATTTGGATTTTCAATTAAATATTTACGATACACTTTCTCATCTTTTTCTTTTGAAAGGTTATCGAATTCATCTTCCAGGCTTTTCATTGCAGCGGTATCTTTTGCTGCATAGTATCCGCGGTATTTATTGCTGAGTGCTTCTTCTTTCTCGTTATATGGCTTCTCCAGTTTTTCTACCGCTTCAAAAGCTTTCTGCGATTTGGAGCCGCTTACTTTAGCCAATTGCAGCGAATCCCTAACGGAAACACTGATGTTTCCTGGTTCCATAAATAATTGCGTCCTTTCTATGTGCGGTCTTCCCTCTCCCGCTGCGGGTGCAAAACGTACCATCAACATTGCAGGCGTTGGCTCAGTGACTTTTGCCGTGAAATGAAATTTGCCGTTTTCCAATTTGCTGCTATCGGTCACACGATCGCCACCAGCGAGGTAGGATAAATAGACCATCTGCACCGGTTCAGAGAAATGCATCGTTCCGGTAATGTTTGCTTTCTGTGCATTTGATGAAGTAAAGGCAAAAGCAGAAAGGGTAAGAAGGAAAAGTAGTTTCTTCATTTTGTTTATTTTAAATATGGGTTGTTTTAAGCGACAAGTTTTCAAAGATCCACTTTCTTTTGAATAATGACCAATGAGTTTATCCGAACGGTCAAATTAATATTTTAGCAGGTATGGAACTGATCGCATATTTCCCGGTAACAACCGGATTCATTTCATGAGATTGCCGCAATATCCAATACAATAAAAGCCGTGCTCTCCCGGGTTTCCCGGATTACGGAATAAACGCAACTCAGGAGAATTTAGATTAATTTTAGAAAAAATTAGCTGTGTTATGTAAAATCAAATGAATCAAAACAATCAGATGAAACAGCGTAAACCTTTTTTCATACCAATTATTCTTGTTTGTTTCTTATTCAATGCATGCAACGCACAACCACAAAAGAATTCTCTGAAACTGATTGCAACAATTCCTTTACCCAACGTAAGCGGAAGAATTGACCATTTGTCTTTTGATCATAAGCATCAGATAATTTTTGTTGCAGCATTAGGAAACAACACGGTTGAAGTTGTTGATTTAAAAAACAAAAAAGTCATTCACACCATAAAAGATTTGCACGAACCGCAGGGTGTAGCTTTTATTCCTGAAAACAATTCCATTTTTGTGGCAAACGGTGATAACGGAGAATGCGATATTTTCAATGCAGATTCTTTTCAAAAAATTACTGCAATAAAATTACCAGG
>DATILZ010000009.1:0-1951 GCA_035475995.1 Hanamia sp.
AGCATCTTTAGTAATTCGTTCTCTTTTGGCGATAATGTTTGCATTATTCCATTGTGGCTCAACTCACGCAATTTAGGATTGAAGTGATAACTGCCCATATCAAACTCGATATTTTCATTCAACCGGTTTTCCTCTTCGTTCCGCTTTAAAATCGCTTTGATCTTCAACAACAAAACTTCACTATCAAAAGGTTTTGTAATATAATCATCAGCACCTAGTTTATAACCGGCAATGATATCTTCCTTCATTGTTTTCGCACTTAGGAAAAACAAAGGCATATCAGGATCTACGTCACGTATTTCTTCGGCCAGTGTAAATCCGTCCATATTTGGCATCATCACGTCAAGCAGGCATATGTCAAATTTTTCCCTTTGAAATGCAGCCAGCCCCAGGCGACCATCTCTTTCCAGTATCACATCGTAATCGTTCAGCTCAAGGTAATTTTTCAAGACCATCCCCAAGTTAGTATCATCCTCGCACAATAATATTTTATATTTTCTCCCGTCCATGATATTCTTTTTTTGAATTAAAGATAAAACTAAAAGAAAAAGAAACGCAACGCGCTGATATTTATTTTTTTATAAAAATATAATAATGATAAGTGAATGTTGCAAATCGAGCATTGCTAATAAAGCCAAAAAGAACTAACCCTAACTCTTGCCCTGTCACATTCACATAACTGCCATGTAAAAATTATGCCATTATTGTTCTCCCTTTAGGAATAATTATGGCTAAAATTCCTTTTGATATTCTTAATAGAGAGTTGGTTAATTTTGCCGTTAATACTTGCATCGTTTATGATTTTAACGCAGGATAATAAGTTGAAAAAGCTGATAGTGATTGGTGACAGGGTGTTGATTCGTCTTTCAAAAACTGAGGATCGTACCCAAAGCGGCCTGTTCCTGCCTCCCGGTGTCCAGGAAAAGGAAAAAGTGCAGCAGGGGCTGGTTATTAAAACTGGTCCTGGTTATGCAATACCGCTTCCTGTGGAAAGTGAGCCGTGGAAGGGTGAAGAAGAACAGGTAAAGTATATTCCTTTGCAGGCACGCGAAGGTGATCTAGCCATCTTCTTATCAAGCGGAGCCATCGAAATAATGTATGAAGGAGAAAAATATTTTATTGTTCCTCAGAGTGCCATTCTAATGCTCGAACGAGACGATGAACTGTAGACGCTAAAAGCGTGAAAATCTTGTTCAAATTAGAATATTACTTTCAACATAATAAGGAAATCAGCGTTTATCGTTTTGACACAATTGCACTTTGCACAAAGCCTGTGCAGTGCCTGACTATTGTTTTTTCTACTCTTAAAGTTGGATAAACCACCAATAGCAAAGTGTATAGTTCATAAAGCATCCCCTTGCCAGTACCCAGACCTGAAAAATAACTTATCCCTCCTGCTATTAGGGAGAAAAAAAAGATGCGAAATCCGGAAAATCTGAACAAGGGTGTTAGCGAGTTGAATTTGTTGGCGTGATGCCGGTCCTGACATTGATAAAATGGGTGCCCGAAAGATCAGAATTTTGTCCGTTCTATTTCACAGTCTTCCGAACAGGTCTATTTTATTATAGGGAGGTTGTCAGCTCATTTGCTCCGAATTCATTTATTACATTCTGCTTTGCAGCGAAGGCATAAATCCGACGATGGAGAATTTCGATTAACTTTCATTTACTAGATAAAGACACTTAAGGGAGAATATTTCGCCATCAATACTGAGAGTGAATTTGATGTTTTAAACCGATAAATTTTTAATTCTGCCCACATCTTTGACTTTTTCACAAGGTTGTATTATTTTTCTGTGGATAAAGGTTAAATACAGAAGAAATATTTATTTAAAGTTTCGTGGTAGAAACAGTACCAAACTTTAAAGTTTTCCCCCATCTGTTACACGCTTTGCTTTGTATTTAAAATAAATAATTTTTCTGAAACCAAGCGGCTGGAAATTTACATTAGA
>DATILZ010000010.1:0-13667 GCA_035475995.1 Hanamia sp.
TAATTTCCACGAAGTGAACTCAATGAAAATGGATTTCCATCTACATCTGGCAAGCTAATATCCGGGGCCATTTGTCCAACTGCAATATCACCCGAAGACTTATTCCCCTGGGCAGCAGCATACTGATCAAACTGCTTCTGCATTTCGCCAACAGAAGAATTTTTTGGAAATTTTTTAGTGAGATTAGCAATCAGACTCTTTACTGTATCCATTGGCACATCTTGCGTATAGCTTAATGCGAATAAGGCTGTAATAGGATTTGCCGCTGTATCGATAAAGCGAATTAAAAAATCATTATACCATTCATTGCTGATATTGAAAGTATTGTCGGCGATGAGCGCCATTGAATCATTATTTTGCTGTTGATAATTTTTCCTTGCCTGATCTTCATTAATGAGGTTTGTATGAATCGAATCCAACTTCATAATGAAAGCGGTAAGCGAAGCATTTGCCGGTGTATTAAATTTTGTAGTATTCAAAACAGAATCATTTCCATTTGCAGAAAAATCAATGTCATCTTTATCATTGATAAAAATATAACCAGCATTTTTTTCAAATTTTAATCTGTATAAACCTTCTTCCGCAGCATGAGCCTTTACTTCAAATTTCCCATTTTTCATTTCCGCTGTATCCAATATCTGTGGCGGATTTTGATTAAAAAATAATTGTTCCAAATACACTTTTTGATCAGGGGCATTTTTTAAATCACCTTTTACGGTAAACAAACCGTTGTTGTGTTTGGAAGTGCAGGAAAATATAAAAAGTAGAATTATAAACCCTAATATTTTTTTCATTATTGAATTATTAAATTATTGAATTATTGAATTATTAAATTATTGATTAAGTTTTTCAGCAAGTATTTTAATTACCGCCTGCATATCCGCTTTTCCTTTACTTTTCTTTTTTACTTCACCGGCAAACAAACCTGTTAAATTCTTTTTGCCTTTCTTATATTCTGAAACTTTTTCCGGCATTTCGGCCAAAACTTCATCTATCCATACCTGTAATGTATCGTCATTTTTTTCCTGAAGAAGATTTAATTCTTTTGCAAGTTGCAAAGGATTTTTTTCATTCGAATGAATTAATGCAGGAAATATTTTTGATGCTGCTATTCCAAAACTTACTTTTCCTTCTTCCACAATATTTATTAATTCGGCCATTAATTTTGTGCTGATGGGGAAATTCTGTATCTCACTATTATTTTCATTCAGATACGATTTTACCGGTCCGATAATCCAGTTTGCTGCTGCTTTATAATGATTTGTTTGTTGAATAATATTTTCAAAAAAAGAAGCTGTTTCCCGGTCATCTGCAATTATTTTTGTTGCTTCTGCCGAAATGGAATATTGATTGATCAATCTTTTTTCCAATGCATTTGGAAGTTCGGGCAAAGAAGATTGGATGAAATGAATTTGTTCTTCCGTGACAAAAAATGGCGCCAGGTCAGGTTCGGGAAAATAGCGGTAATCATTCGCTTCTTCTTTCGATCTTAGTGAAAAAGTAGTTCCGTTTGTAGCATCAAAACTTCTGGTTTGCTGCATAATTTCTTCACCGGCTTCCAGCAAATTGATTAAGCGGTTTATTTCAAAATCAATTGCTTTTTTTACATTACGAATGGAGTTTAAATTTTTAACTTCTACTTTCGTTCCCAGCTTTTTTTCTCCTTTCAATCTTACAGAAATATTAGCATCGCAGCGCATACTTCCTTCTTCCATATTGCCATCACAAATTTGCAAGTGACGAACCATTTTCCGGATCTCTGTTACATAAACAAACGCCTCTTCTGAAGAATGCATATCAGGTTCCGACACGATTTCAAGCAATGGAACGCCTGCACGGTTCAGATCAATGCACGTAAAATTTTCATCCGCATCGTGAATGCTTTTGCCTGCATCTTCTTCCAAATGAATTCTGTTTAAAAGGATATTTCTTTCTTGTCCATTTACATGAATGGGAATTTTCCCGTTTTTACAAATTGGTGTGGTGTGTTGCGTTACCTGGTATCCTTTTGGAAGATCCGGATAAAAATAATTTTTCCTTGCAAAATAATTATTACGGACAATATCACAATTAAAAGCAAGGCCGAGTTTGATAGCAAGTTCAATTGCTTTCTCATTCATCATTGGCAGTGTACCCGGATGTGCAAGAGAAATGGCGCTTACATTCGTGTTTGGCGGATTTCCAAATTGTGTGCTGTCGCCACAAAACAATTTACTTTTTGTAAGTAACTGCGTGTGAACTTCAAGGCCAATGACCGCTTCATATTTTTCAAAATCCGGCATGGCAGCGAAGATATGAAAAGCCGTTTCTTTTTTGATGGAATGAAAACTTAAATTCTTTGTTAGGGTTTCCCTTCATAATAATTGCACTGTTGCAATGAACCCAATCTGATACGTATAGCCACTTTCGCTGCTTTTTCGATTTTTAATTCCTCTTTGCAAAAAAATCCATAGTTGCAGGTAGAAAAATCTGCAGGAATTAACCGGTTTTTGTTAATTGGCTTCGAAAAAAGGGAAGGAGGTAAATAAACAGAATCGGTAAGATTTGTTTTATTTTTTACAATAAAATGATTGTTGAAAGTAACGGAGAAAATTGAATTTTGCGCATGCAAAGTGGCAGCAAAAATAAAAAAAGCTACCAGGAATCCACAAACTTTGTTCCAAAAAAACATATCGTTACTTTTGCGTGTAAATTTACAAACTATAAAAAGAAAAAAGATACATGTCCTTAAGCCAGCGTTTACAACAAAAGCTATTACAGAAATTATCGCCACAGCAAATTCAGTTGATGAAATTGCTGCAGGTGCCCACAGCGCATCTTGAAGAAAGAATTAAAGAAGAACTCGAAGAAAATCCAGCACTCGAAGCGGGTGAAGATGGATATAATGAAACGGCTGAAGAAACTACCGATGATTTTGATACGGTTGATGATTTTGAAAATGACGGAAGCGAAAATGAATACGACAATATTGACATCAGCGAGTATGTAAATGAAGGAGATGACGAGCCTGGAGATTATAAATACCGCGATGATAATTATGGCGATCCGGAAGAAACAAAAGTGATGCCTCATAAAGTGGAAACATCATTTTATGATACTTTAAAATCGCAGTTACTCATGCTTCACCTGGATGATGAGCAAAGAAGAATTGCGGAGCAAATTATAGGAAGTATTGATGATGATGGTTATTTGCGCCGTGATGTCACTTCCATTTGTGATGACCTTGCCTTTCGACAGAACATTAATACCACGGAAAAAGAAATTGAAAAATTAATCGGATTAATTCATCAGTTTGATCCGGCGGGAGTAGGCGCACGTGATCTCCAGGAATGTCTTTTATTGCAGTTAAAAAGAAAAGAAAAAGAAGGATTGCCGGTAGGCATTGCCATTGAAATTATTGAAAAATATTTTGATGAATTTACCAAAAAGCATTACGAAAAAATTCAGAAAAGCCTGAACCTGGACGATGAAGAAATTAAAGAAGTGATTAACCAGATCATCAAATTAAATCCGAAGCCGGGTGGGGAAGTAGGAGAAACAAACAAATTGCAGAGTTATGTAATTCCGGATTTTTTTGTATTGAATAATAATGGCAAATTAGAAGTGACACTCAATTCTAAAAATGCACCGGATCTGCGTATCAGCGAGGGTTACAGAGATATGCTGAAAGATTATGACCGTGGTACTAAGAAAGATAAACGTCAAAAAGAAGCGGTACTTTTTATCAAGCAAAAAATAGATTCTGCTAAATGGTTTATTGATGCGATCAAACAAAGGCAGCATACTTTATTGAGTACGATGCAAACCATTGTTGATTATCAAAAACAGTTTTTTCTGACGGGGGAAGATATTGATTTGCGGCCAATGATTTTAAAAGATATTGCAGAAAGAACGATGCTGGATATTTCAACCGTAAGCCGCGTGGCAAACAGTAAGTTTGTGCAAACGGAATTTGGAACATATCGCCTGAAATTTTTCTTTAGTGAAAGCCTGGTAACAGATAGCGGCGAAGAAGTGAGCACACGTGAAGTGAAAAAAATTCTCAGTGATTTGATTGAAGAGGAAAGTAAACAAAAGCCCTTGAGCGATGAAAAACTCACTGAATTGTTGCAGGAAAAAGGATATAATATTGCACGTAGAACTGTTGCGAAATATCGTGAGCAATTGAACATACCGGTAGCGCGGCTAAGAAAAGAACTTTAATTATGAAACAAGATTTTTTTGCAGAAGGAAGCGCTATTCAGCAACCCGCTACTTTTGGAGATACCGTTCGTTTTCCGGTAATCTTAAAAGCATTTGCACAAGCTTTTTCTGTTATTTTTCACCCGCTTTTTATTCCGGTAATTGCTGCGTGGTTTCTGGCGTTTATACAACCTGGATATTTTACAGGAATTCCTCCTCAGGAAAAAACAATGATTGTAATCCGTGTTGCATTCAATACTGTTTTTTATCCGGCGCTAACGGTTTTATTATTGAAAGCACTTGGATTTATAAAAAGTATTTTTTTAAAAACGCAGCGGGAGAGAATTGTTCCTTACATCGCTACCAACGTTTTTTATTTCTGGATGTATATGGTTTTTCACAACCAGCCTGAAGTTCCCACGATCCTTACCAGCTTTATCTTTGGCGCTTTTCTCGCTTCTTCTGCAGCGTTGCTTGCCAACATTTATTTTAAAATAAGCATGCATGCTTTAGGAGTTGGTTCATTATGTGGATTGATGCTCATAATTATTTTTTCCGGGTTTACTTATCCCGTATTTGTTACAGCAATGCTGGTATTTATTATTACTGGCCTGGTATCCACGTCAAGAATGATCGTGAGCGATCACAAACCTTTAGAAATTTATTCGGGAATTATTATTTCTGTCCTATGCCAATTGATCGCTTATGCATTTATTGGATAGAGCTTTGCTATTAGCTATCAGGTATTAGGTTTTAGAAAAACGAACATTCAGAAAGAAGTTCTATTCAACGAATAAACAAATACTCAAATTCGTGTTTACAAAAATCCTATTCCACAGTTAAAGAAAACGTGACCATTCTTGAATTGATCTTATCAATTACATTGGAATATTTAAGATTCGGATCCCGTGCATGAAGGTTTCTTAGTCCATTACTCAGTTTTATTTCCGGCGATAAAACAAAATAAGGAAAGTAAATATGAAAGCCAAGACCGAGTTCCACACTCAAATCTGCACGGTTTAGTTTGATCAGATCTTCTGCCTCATTTGCACCTTTGTTACTGGCAAGATCGTAATCAAATTTTGCTCCGGCGATGGTATAAACTTTAAAATTATTGATACGGTCGCTGCTGAAAGCAACATGAACCGGAAAACTCAAAGTAATGGATTGCACTTTTTTTGTAACGGTAGAATCCTGCTCATATTTTTGAGCATAAACCATTGCTTTTTCAGAAAAAGTAAGGTCGAGTGGATGAGTTCTCAAATCGAAGTGATTGCTGATGCGAACATTCACCAACCAGGCTAAATTAATTCCCGGATTGTTTACACTTTCTATATCCATAATGGAATCGTACTGCAGAAACCGCGGGTCGTGTGTGAAATTAAAATGCGATTTGTTGTAACCAATATTTATCCCAAAATGATACGGTTTGTCATCATGATTTTCCTGGTTCAGCTCACGCATTTGTGCCACCAATTTTGTGGAACAAAAAAAGAATGCAATCAGGATCAAAACTATTTTTCGGCGCAATAAATGGTGCATATTCCTAAAGTCAATGTTTTGTAAAAACTGCTTCTATATCCTGATTGGTTTAAAATGTGAATGAATGATTCTTTCTCTGGAAACTGGAGAACCGAATCGTTTAAATATTGATATGCTGCATTATTTTTTGCAATAATCCTTCCAATTTTGGGCGTTATAAATTTCATGTAAAAATGATACAGTTGTTTTATAACAGGCAATGATGGTTTTGTACATTCTAAAACGATTAATTTGCCTCCGGGTTTTAAAACCCTTTTTATTTCTGATAACCCTTTTTCAAGATTTTCAAAATTCCTTACCCCAAATGCAACTGTAACTGCATCAAACGAATTGTCGGCAAACAAAATGGCTTCACTGTCACCGTGTAATAATTCGATTGAATTTTCTAAACCCGCTTTTGTTATTTTTTTTCTTCCAATATCCAGCATTCCATCACTGATATCAATTCCCGTAATTTTTTCCGGTTTTAAAATTTCATAACTTGTGATTGCAAAATCTCCGGTTCCAGTGGCTACATCCAAAATATTTTGGGGATGCAATGAAATTAATTGCCTGATTGCTTTTTTACGCCAGCCAATATCAATTCCTGCACTTAAAAAACGGTTTAAAAAATCATATCGGAAAGCAATATTATCAAACATATTTTCCACCTGCTTCTTCTTGCTTTCTGAAGAATTTTTAAAAGGAACTACCGTGTCGTGCGGATAAATATTCATTAGTTCAAAGATAGTTTTTTGAAATCACAAGTTTTATAGTTAACTATTCTTTCACTTTTATTTTAGAAATCCACCTTTTGCCTTCAGCTTTTTGCCTTCAGCTTTCCGCACATTAACTTAAATTGCGGCATGCACATTAAAAAAGCGCAATATCTTATCAGCAGTCCTTCTTACGAGAAATGCCCTACACCTGATAAGCCGGAATATGCGTTTATCGGACGAAGTAATGTGGGCAAATCTTCACTCATTAACATGCTCGCGGATAATGATAAACTGGCTAAAACATCGAATCAACCGGGCAAAACGCAAATGATCAATCATTTTGAAATAATCAGTGTTGCCAAACCCGGTGATTTTAATGAAAGCAAGTGGTACCTGGTAGATTTGCCGGGATATGGATTTGCAAAAATTTCATTGAGCAGCCGCAGAAGATGGGAACAAATGATTGAAAATTATTTAAGAAAGAGAGAAAATTTAGTGAACGTTTTTGTGTTAATTGATGCAAGGCATTCTCCCCAAAAATTAGATTTGGATTTTATAAAAAATCTTGGGTTATGGCAAATTCCACACACATTAATTTTTACAAAAGCAGATAAAGAAAAACAAGCGGTAGTAAGTAAAAATGTAAAATCTTTTTTAGAAGCGCTTCGCAAAACACAGCAATTTCTGCCGCAACATTTTGTTTCCAGTTCTGTAAAAAAAATGGGAAAAAATAAAATTCTGAATTTGATTCAGGAGAAGAATGAGGAATTGCTGAACAAATAATTTGTGAATCTATCAATCGTTTTTCATCAGGATAATAATTTATATTATGAATAGTTATGGCATCTGCAATAAACATATCGGATGTGCGCCTTTTCAATTTGATTAAAAACAATTTGGAGAAGAAGCGGAAGAATTTGTTTCTTTAGTAAAAAGAAGAAATAGAAAACTGTTGCTTTAAGACATGAGTTTGTGACAAAAGATATTGCTAATTTAAGAGAAGACTTATTCAAATATTTTGCAACGAAAGATTTTGTTGCATCAAAGATATCCGAAGCGAAATTTCAAATCATACTTTGGACTTTTGTCTTTTGGGTTACCCAATTTGGATCGATATTTACCTTTTTAAAATTCTTTATAAAATAATTTGCTAGCCGTGGTCGTGTCCGCACCGACCACAATCAACTCAGTCAGGCAAAAATTGAGATTCGCTTATTGCAGCATCACGATTTAAGCGACTAATTCTATAAAATAATTGATTCCAATTTACAGCGAACAAATAAATAACGTATTTTTATAATATTTGGTTAGTTCAAAGTAGTTGCATTCTTCTAAACCGCGCTCTCAAATTGTTTCAAAAATCTCACATCGTTTTCACTAAAAATACGCAAATCTTTTATCTGGTATTTTAGCATGGTAATGCGTTCAATACCCATTCCAAAAGCAAATCCGGAATATTTATTGGAGTCAATTCCACAGTTTTCCAATACATTCGGATGTACCATTCCGCAGCCAAGAATTTCGACCCAGCCGGTATGTTTGCAAACGTTGCAACCTACGCCACCACAGATCAAACAAGAGATATCCATTTCTGCACTTGGCTCTGTAAAAGGAAAATAAGAAGGCCGGAAACGCACTTTAACTTCTTTGCCAAACATTTCCTGTACAAAGAAATAAAGTGTTTGTTTTAAATCAGCAAACGAAACATTATCAGCAATGTATAAACCTTCGACCTGGTTAAAAAAACAATGCGCTCTCGCACTAATGGTTTCATTGCGATATACACGTCCGGGGCAAATAATCCTGATTGGAAGTTTTCCTTTTTCCATTTCACGCACCTGCACACTGCTGGTGTGTGTACGGAGCATCCATGCGGGATCCTGAGAAACATAAAAGGTATCCTGCATGTCGCGGGCCGGATGATTTTCCGGCAAATTCAGTGCGGTAAAATTATGCCAGTCGTCTTCAATTTCAGGCCCTTCGGCTACGGCAAAACCAAGCCTTTGAAAAATAGAGACGATCTTATTTCTTACAATACTGATGGGATGGCGTGTACCGGTTGGCAAAGAATCGCCGGGTAATGAAAGGTCGATACTGCTTTCAGGTGCCGGTCGTCCGTCATGGCTCGTTTTCTTTAATTCTTCCAATTTATTCTCCGCAAATAATTTTAATTCATTCAACACTTTTCCCATTTCCCTTTTATTTTCCGGAGCTACGTTTTTCATTTCTCCCATCAATGATTTTACAGACCCATTGGAGCCAAGAAATTTTATACGAAAAACTTCAGCGGGATTTTTATCATCACTGGAGAAATTATTGATCTCTTCTTTTAAATTGTTTATTTGTGCAAGCAGATTTTCCATAAATGCAAAAATAAGCGAAAGAATGAGTTGCTAAACCAAATGTGCCATAAAGCAAGAAGGTTTTATTAAAGAGTATTCTTTACGAAAAAGTATTAAAAAAAAGCTTCTTGGTTTGTAAACCTTCTTGGTTTAAACCATTTTATTGTTAGGTTTGCCACACAAAAAAATAATAAATTGACATACGATTTAGACGAATATTTAATAGCGGTAAATGTTGCTGAAGTCAGTGACGATGCGGCTTATAACGATAGCCAGATGGGAAGTATTATTAAAATAAATCAGGAAGAAATTCCTGATTTAACGGATATAGATCTGGTAATTGTTGGAGTGAATGAATTTCGTGGCAATGGATTTATCGCAACTCAAAATTCTGCAGATGCGATTCGCAAAAAGTTTTATGAATTACATTATTGGCACAAAGAAATTTCCATTGCTGATCTTGGAAATGTCAAAAGTGGCGCTTCCTTAAATGATAGTTATTCAGCGCTTTCCATTGTGCTCAAAGAATTATTCCGGATGAATAAAACCGTTATTATTATTGGCGGCTCCCACGACAATACTTTAGCCCAGTATTTTGCTTATAAAGAATTAAATAAAATAATTGACGCGACAGTTGTAGATGCAATAATTGACCTGAGAAGTGAATCAACTTTGCGAAGCGAAAATTTTTTAATGGAAATGCTTACCGGCGAACCAAATATGGTAAGACATTATAATCATATTGGTTTTCAAAGTTATTTTGTGCATCCACGAATGCTTGAAACAATGGACAAGCTTAGATTTGATTGCTTCAGAGTGGGAACGGTGAAAGAAGATTTAGAAGAAATGGAACCGGTAATCCGTAATTCTGATTTACTGAGTTTTGATATTGCTGCCATAAAAAATAGCGATGCGCCCGCTGCAATTTGCAGTCCGAACGGACTTACTGGTGAAGAAGCATGTACGCTTGTCCGTTATGCCGGAATGAGTTCTTCTGTTTCTTCAATTGGCCTTTATGGATATAATGCCGCAAAAGATTCTCAATATCTCACGGCCTTGCAAGTTGCGCAAATGATGTGGTATTTTATTGACGGAAAAAACAGGAGCAGAAAGGAATCTTTGTTGAATGAAGCGCAGAATTTTAACCAGTTTCATACTGCATTTGCGGAAGTAGATACGGTTTTTTTGCAAAGCAAAAAAACAGGAAGATGGTGGATGCAATTGCCTGATAAAAAAATGATTGCCTGCAGTTATAAAGATTATTTATTTGCCAGTAACAATGAGATTCCGGAAAGATGGCTGAGGGCGCAGGAGAGAGATGTGTAAAAACTTGTTTGAAAAATTTAACAGTGAACAGAGAAATAAGTAGAATTCCTGTTTTAGCAAGAAAAGTTATTATGCAACCTCAAGTTCAAAGACATTTGGTTGTGGCATTTTTAAAGATGCGTTCAGGATTTCAATTCCAACAACTGAGCGGTCCTCTGCATAATCAAGTATAATCCCGGGTTTATCCTCATCACTTTCATCCACCGGTTTCTCATTTAATCTTATAAAGAATATCAACTTCTTTATCGTATTTAACTTTCACATTTCTTTAATTTTCATGTTCTATATGCTGTGACTACAACTTGTAAGATTTTTCAATGAATTTACGATTATCTTAATAACTGATTGGTATATTGATAATCCTTTTTCAAAAATGATTTCTTTTGGATTTTCTAATATTGCTAATGCAATTTGCAGGGAAATATTTCTACTTTCCATTTGCCCAATTGCATGTTTTGAAAAAATAAATTCATTCATTTTTATCTTCTGCTTGCAATCAATAAATTCAAATCTGTAAATTTCAAATCAAATCTTTGGCTGAGATGAAAATTGGTAAGCGCTCCTTTAAATAAATAAATGCCGCTGCGGATATTTATTTTATACCATACCAAATTCTCAAAGCCGCCATCATCAGCCATTTCGAGCATGAGTGGCATTAGAACATTGCTGATTGCCTGTGAAGCGGTTCTGGCAAATCCGCTTGGAATATTGGGAACACAATAATGAATAACATCGTATTTTTTAAAAACCGGTGATGTATGGGAAGTGATCCTTGATGTTTCAAAACATCCCCCATGATCAATACTTACATCTACAATCACGCTTCCGGGGCGCATCCTGCTTACCATTTCTTCTGTTACTACCAGTGGAGTCCGCCCTCCTGTAGCCGCCAAAGCGCCGACTGCCACATCACAGGTTTTCAATTGTTTTGATAAAATTCCGGGTTCTATAACGGAGGTGTATAAACGCAAACCAATATTATTTTGCAAACGCTTCAAGCGGTAAATACTGTTGTCAAAAATCTTAATACTGGCGCCCATTGCCAGCGCCGTTCTTGCCGCTTGTTCTCCTACAATTCCAGCGCCAATGATAATCACTTTTGTGGGGGGAATTCCGGAAATACCACCAACCAAAACTCCTTTTCCATGATTGGCATTGCTTAAATACTGACCTGCAATCAGCATTACAGCGCTTCCTGCAATTTCACTCATGCTGCGTACGATTGGATTGTGACCACTGTCATCTTTCAGGTTTTCAAAACTGAGCGCAGTAATTTTTTTCTCCATCATTTTTTCCAAAATATCACGTTTCATTGCAGTAACATGGATTGGGGAAATAATAAACTGATTCGGTTTTAAGAGATCAATTTCCGCTTCGCAAACGGGGGCGCTTTTTACTAAAATGTCACATTCAAAAACTTCTTTTTTTGCATGAGCAATTTTTGCACCGGCATCGCTATAGTCTTTGTCGGAATAGCTGGCACCTTCGCCCGCTTTGCTTTCCATGATTACGCGATGGTTGTTTGCCACTAAAACACTTACCGCATCTGGAGTAAGAGCTACGCGGTTTTCCTGGAAAGAAGTTTCTCTCGGAATTCCAATTAATAATTCTGCGCCTTTGGGCTTAATATCGAGAGTTTCTTCCAATGTTTCATAAGAGAAGGAAGGAGAGACAAAAGGTTTTGAAGAGGCCATGTAGAAAATTTACAATGAATAGAATATAAATATAAAATTTTATGCCGGAAGTTGTGTCACCAATTTTCGTTTGGTGGCTGAAACGATTTCAAAATTAGAAAAAACGGTTTCATTTGGAAAAATATCAGGCGCTTTTTCAGGCCATTCGATAAAACAAATCTCATTGCTGTTTAAGCAGTCTTCAATGCCCGCTTCCATTGCCTCATGACTGCTTTTTATCCGGTAAAGGTCAATATGATAAATAATTTTTCCGTCGCTGGTTTTATATTCCTGGATGATTGAGTATGTAGGACTGGTAACTGGTTCAATCACTTTTAATTGTTTACAGAGCGCGCTGATAAAAGTGGTTTTACCTGCGCCTAATTCTCCCGAAAAAGCAAAAATTTTATAATTGTCAAATGATTCTAAAAATTCAGAAGCGGTTGTTTCAATTGAATTGAGGTCAAAAAATATTTCCATAATTACCGGCTGATTTAGGTAAAATTAATTGAGGAAAAATTAAATAACAAAAAGTATCAAACCTGCAATGATGATAGAAGATGATTCCGTTTTTTATTTATCTGGGACTCCTACTGATTTTTTTAATCCAAGAAATTTTTTCTCCACCATATTCCAGCTCAGGATGGCCATCGGAAAAACAATGAGTAATGTGAGAAGAAATAATTCATAAGGATTTTGTTCGTTGATACCAGCAGCTATGAACATTTGCTGCACGGGAAAAGAAAAAACATAAATGCCATAAGTAAAGTCGCCATATTTTCCGGCATGATTGGTAACTCCTTTTATTTGGGCAATGCTGTTGACCAAAAAAGGGATTGAAAAAAAATATAGGAAATTTAATGATGGAGAAACAATTGCGATTATAAATACTGCCAGGCTGATCGAAATAAACAAAAAGAGTGAATTTGAAAACCGGATTTTTAAGAAATAAAGTGCTGCTGAATTTAAAAAAAGAAGTGCATAAAAAAATGGTAAGCTCCTAAAATAAGGCACCATTTCACCGTCAAAAAAGAACCGGTTGCCCAGGTAAAAAAGATTTAAAATCGCGATAAATAAAACAATGTAAATGCTGTGTTTTTTTCTGAGTAAAAAAATGATACACATCAAAATATAAAGGCGTTCTTCTACTATCAAAGTCCATAAAGAACCATTCACTCCGTTTTCAGCGAGGTTATGAATAAACACACCAGGCAGTGTAAATTGCAATCCGAAAACCGGCATGATATTTCTAAAATAAGTCCAGGTGTTTGGATTTGAAAAATATTCTTTTGCAGAAAGATTTGTAAAAAAAACACAAATAAAAACGGTTAAAACGCATGTAATAACAAGCAAAGGCTGAATACGCAAAAGCCTTTTCCATAAATAATTTACAACACCTGGAGACCTTGCTGCACTTTTAGCAATTAAAAAACCGCTGATACAGAAAAAAATACTTAAGCCGATAAAAGAAAAATTTATCCTTCCTTTTGTAAACTGCACTAAGGGCTCACTACCGGCTTTATGTAATAAAGAAAATGAATGATAAAAGATAATAGAACATGCAGCAAAAAGGCGGAGGAGATCATAGTTATTCTGGAACCTTTCGTTATGGTGCATTGATACTTATTTCAGTTTGGAAATTTAAAGAAGTTTAGAATAAGGTATGAAGGAAATTATCTATTAAAATAAAAAGCCAAGGTTTTAATTTGTTCTGCTTGTTTAATAATTCACTTCAAAGAAGTCCTTTGGACAGTAAAAGAACAAATAAGTCAACTTTACAATTACATCATTTACCTAAACTTCTAAACTCTCTAAAGCATCTAAACGAATCTAACCTCATCTAATCATTCTAACCTCATCTAAACTCCGCTAAACCCTACACTTCTGCGGATTTACTAGTCATT
>DATILZ010000011.1:0-8110 GCA_035475995.1 Hanamia sp.
AAACAATGATGAATAAAATAATTTCAAATCTGGAGAACAAATTAAATGCTTTAATCCGCCGAAATGCCTGATTCCATTGACATTCATGTAAGAAACATTCAGTTGAAGCTGCAATTGCTTTTAAAAAAACAAGCGTTGTTATTAAAAGAAAATGAGCAACTCAAAAAAGAAAACCGAGGTTTTCAAAGCAGTGAAAAAACATGGACTGAAAAAACAGAACAATTGCAGCAGCAGGTGAACATTTTGAAAACATCTGCTGGGCAAATGGAGGGAAAGGAAAAAGCAAATTTTGAAAAAAACATCAACCGTTACATTCGCTCTATTGATAAATGCATTGGCATCTTAAATAAATAAATATGGCCAAAGAGGAACTAATACCATTAAATATTGTAATTGGAGACCGAAGTTACCGCATAAAAATTCTGCCTTCAGATGAAGAAACGGTGCGCAAGGTTTTGAAAACGATCAATGAAAAAATCGTTGAATTCCGCACCCAGTTTGCCGGAAAAGACATGCAGGATTATATTTCTATGGTACTCATCTGGTATGCTACCCAATTAAAAGAAAACAGTTCAGGCATTTTAAGTAATGACCTTTTAGAATCCTTACTAAAAATGGAAAAGCAACTGGATGAAGCGGTTTCTATTCCTTTTCAGTAAATGAACAAAAATTCCGATTTCTTGTTTTGTTATTCAAAATAGAGACATTCATTTTTAAAATTTATAAACTACTGCTGCAATAAAACTTGCGTCACTTTTGGTAAGCGCGCCCGAATGTTTTACAAAAAGTGGCGAGCTTGCATTATCCAATCTGAATTCAGGAATAAAGGTGAGGCCTTCAACTTTAAAATTTGCTGATAAAGTATTTGAAAAAACATTTCCACCTTTAGGAAGTGTTGCATAGAGATTTAATTGTTTATCATCGTTAAAATATTCGCAGCGCAGCGTTAAACCAAACCAACTTTGCGGATCATAATTAAAGTATAATGCAGATCCCCACCAGCTTTTTGTTGCCATGTTTTTTACTCCATCCCATAATTTTACATTGCCCAGAATTCCATTGTAAACAATATTGAATTTTGAGGTAATCTTATCTGTTATAATAACATTACTGATATTGGATCTTGAAGAATCGGCGGCTTCTCCTCCAACATAATTGAAGAGCAATTGCAAATTATTATTGGGGGCATAAGTAAATTGCGCAAGCAAAAATTTCTTATTAATCTGTCCATCAGGAGCAACCCTGTAATCTGTTGCATTTGCAATACCAATCATAAAAGCAGTTTTTTTACTTGTGGCAAAATCTGCTCTGATACCAGTATGGGAAAAAGGTCCATACGTAAAATAGTAACTCATACTATAATTCCGGTTGGCGAATGCATCTGCCAGTTCATAATTAAGATGAGTAGCCCAACTTCCGGCTGTTAGCTTTAACCATGAGTTGACTGAATAAGAAATATATAATTGCTTTATAGCCTGGGAAATTCCGTTATCATTATATGCAAATTCTTCTTCCCGCGGGCCAAAACCGAGGTCGGCAACCATATCTATTTTTTTGGTTTGCAACTCAAATTTCACATTAACCATTCCCAAGGCAAAGGAATTTTGTGTTTTAGTGAAACTTGTAAAACTATTGTATGGTTTTACGCCTGGATTATTAAAATCATACCTGTAATAGGCATCCACAGCGCCTGTTATTGCAAGCGAAGGCTTTAGGCCTGCTGTATCAGTTATAGGTTTTGATAATTCTGTGGAATCTGTTTGTGCATGTGTAGAAGTGAAAGCAAAAAATAGTAATGAACCTAAGCAAATTTTTCTTAACATTGTTATAGAATTAAAGTTTAAAAATGGAAAGGGTATAGCTTATTAACTTTTCTCACAAGTTAATTTTTGCAGCTATTCCCTTTTCTGTTATATTGAATCAATCACTATGTGTGTGTCTTAATTATCCGGCCTTTTATATTTTTCATGCAATGGGTTGTTTTTATTTTCATCAAGAATCCATTTCGTTTACGAGTATTCTACTATGCAATTCTGTTGTTGCTGAAGAATCTACTCCAACTTCCTCTTCAATTACAGAGCCTTGTTGCCTTACTAATAAAGTGCCTTGTAAATACTTTTCATCATGTTGTGTAGCATCCAATCCCACTTCTTCATCTGCTTCGCTTACCCTCATTGGCATCACCCAATTGATAAATTTGAAAATAGCATAAGAAGCAGAAAAGCTATAAACAACTACGATTCCCAAACCTTTTATCTGGGTAAAAAAGAAAGCAGCATTTCCATAAAATAACCCGTCATTTCCGGTGGCGTTAATTGTCTTTGTGGCAAAAATTCCGGTCATGATCATTCCGACCATTCCACCGATGCCATGGCATGGAAAAACATCCAGAGTATCATCCAGCCTTGATTTGGAACGATAATAAACTGCTACATTAGAAATAATAGCGGCTACGACGCCGATAAAAATACTTTGTGGAATGGCTACAAAACCGGCTGCCGGGGTAATGGCTACCAATCCAACAACGGCACCAATGCAAAAGCCAAGGACTGATGGTTTCTTTCCTTTTAAAACATCAAAAAACATCCATGCCAAACCTGCAGCAGCTGCAGCCGTATTGGTTGTTGCAAATGCAGAAACTGCTAAAGAATTTGCTGCTAGAGCAGAGCCGGCATTAAAGCCAAACCATCCAAACCAAAGCAAACCTGTGCCAATCAAAACATAGGGAATATTGGCAGGTGGAATTTCCTTGTGCTCTTTATGAACTTTTCTTCTTTTCAACACCAAAGCTCCGGCGAGCGCAGCGCAACCTGCAGAAATATGAACAACAGTTCCACCGGCAAAATCAAGAATTCCCATTTTAAAGAGAAATCCCTTAGGATTCCATGTCCAATGTGCAATCGGTGCATAAATAAAAAGACTAAACATCACGATGAAAAGAAGGTAAGAAGAAAAACGTGTTCTTTCGGCAACAGCACCTACAACAAGGCTGGGTGTGATGATTGCAAACATTAATTGAAAAAGTGCAAACAACATCAACGGAATGGTTGGCGCCAAACTCCATGGTGCGCCCGAATCAACACCTTTAAAGAAAAGATGCGTGAATGGATTGCCAATAAAACCACCGATTGAATCGCCAAATGCAAGACTATAACCGACGGTAATCCATAAGACACTGACAACCCCAGCGGCAACGAAACTTTTGATCATTGTGGAAAGCACATTTTTCCTGTGAACCATTCCGCCATAAAAAAATGCCAGTCCCGGCGTCATTAAAAAAACCAATGCCGTTGCAACAAGAATCCAGGCAATATCTGCGGAATTATATTTTCCTAAATCATTAAAAGTGGCAAAAGAAGGCACAAATAAAGCGACAATTGCTACGATCATTAAAACAATGAATGGAGCAGATTTACTTAAATTAACTTTTTTCATATAACTAAATTTGAGTCAAATCTATAATAGTTTTATCAAATTAAGGGCTAATTAAAACATATTTATCTTTTTCTAATTAAATTATAAAATGCAAAACACTCATTTTTAAGCTAAAAAAGCATTTTTTTAAACAAATAATAGTTTTTTTAATAATTAAAATACTTGTGCAGGCAAAAGAAATACTTTATTGGAAAGAAGTTTTGACAGCAAAAGAAGAAATAAGGCTATTTTATGTTTTAATTAGAATGAAGAGGAATGCATCTTTTTTTCAGCAAGAAACACTTTTATTTTCGGACATTTTTTATAGTAATTTTGATTGTATATGTGATTGTAACTTTTGCTATGGATATATACTCTAAAGAATGCAACAGTTGTTGCACGAGATGTTCATCACACTTCTAAATTTATAAATCATTAAATCATGGAAAATTATCCGGACGAAGAGCACATAGTAAAAATCTTAGATGCAAAACACGTAACACATAATGTAAAACGATTTACACTTACCAAGCCAGCAAATTATACATTCAAGCCCGGTCAGGCAACAGATATTGTAATTAATTTACCAGATTGGAAAAACGAAAGAAGGCCTTTTACCTTTACTTGTCTCAATGATTGGAGTACTCTTGAATTTACCATAAAAATTTACAGCGATCATGATGGCGTTACCAACCAACTCGGAAAATTAAAAGCCGGGGATGAATTAATTATTCATGATGTTTTTGGAGCGATTCATTACAAAGGAGAAGGAGTTTTTATTGCCGGAGGGGCCGGCGTTACACCTTTTATTGCTATTTTCCGTGATTTGCATGAAAAGGGGAAAACCGGGAATAATAAATTGATATTTTCCAACAGAACTACAAAGGATATTATTCTAAAAGATGAGTTTGAAAAAATGTTGGGTAGCAATTTTATAAACATCATTTCTGATGAAAAAAACACTCCTTATATTGAAGGGAGGATTGATGAAGATTTTCTTAGTAAAGAAGTAAGTCACTTTAAAAAATACTTTTATATCTGTGGACCAGATCCAATGGTCGAAGCAATTCATAAGGACCTGTTGAACCTGGGAGTAAAAGAAGAAAAGATAGTAGTAGAGCAATTTTAATTGGCGCTTCTTCTGAAAAGTCTTATATTGACCTTATTGACAAATAAAGACGCGGATTGGTAATTTTATAAAAAACAGTGAGAAACATTAATGACAAATTGCAATTTCTAAATTTTTAAAACACTTCTTTTATAGACACCTTTTTTGAAGCATAATAAATATTTAACCTATGGCAAAAGATCCTTACCAGATAAAGAAATTACTAAACACCAAAAACGGAAACTTCACTTATTACAGTCTCCCCGAAATAGAAAAACAAGGTCACAACATTTCGAAATTACCTTTCTCCATTCGCATTTTATTGGAAAATGCCCTTCGCAATTTTGATGACTTTGCAATTACTAAAGAAAATATTGAAACAATCTTAGGCTGGAAGCCAGCCGGTTCAGATAAAGATATTCCTTTCAAACCTGCGCGTGTTTTAATGCAGGATTTTACCGGTGTTCCGGCTGTGGTTGACATTGCTTCACTTCGTGCCGAAATAGCCCGCAAAGGGAAAAACCCGAATGAAATTAATCCTTTGATCCCTGTCGATTTGGTTATTGACCATTCCGTTCAGGTTGATTACTTTGGAACAGAGTACGCCTACAAAAGGAATATGGACGAAGAATACAAGCGGAATCACGAACGGTATTCTTTTTTAAAATGGGCCCAAAAATCTTTCAATAATTTCAGCGTGGTGCCGCCCGGAATGGGCATTTGCCACCAGGTAAACCTGGAATTTTTATCGAAAGGAGTGATCGAAAGAAACGGAGAAATTTTTCCGGACACTTTAGTAGGGACAGACAGTCATACGCCGATGGTAAATGGAATTGGTGTAGTGGCCTGGGGAGTTGGTGGCATCGAAGCGGAAGCAGCGATCCTCGGCCAGCCAATATATTTTATTATGCCGGAGGTAATCGGTTTAAAGCTGACAGGCAAGCTGCCACTCGGTTCTACCGCTACAGACCTGGTTTTAAATATTGCGGAACTTTTAAGAAAACGCGGAGTCGTTGGAAAATTTGTTGAAGTTTTTGGAGATGGTTTAAATCATCTTTCTGTGCCCGACCGTGCAACGATTGGAAATATGTCGCCTGAATTTGGATGTACCATTACTTATTTCCCGATAGATGACAAGACGCTGGAGTACATGCGCAAAAGCAACCGTTCGGAAGAACAGGTAAAACTGGTTGAGGATTATTGTAAAACCAATCTTTTGTGGAGAACCGGCGATGAAAATATCACTTATACAGATATATTGGAGTTGGATCTTACAAGCATACAACCGAGTGTGGCAGGGCCAAAGCGGCCACAGGATAAAGTTCTGCTGAAGAATCTGAAAAGCAGATTTTATGAATTAATGGAAAAGAATTATGGCCGTCATTATCTGAAGCCGGTTGAACAAATTTCAAGGTGGTTTGCGGAAGGCGGTAGCCAGCCTGTGGATGAGCCAGTGCCAATGCCACCAAATACGAAGATCGAAGAGAAAGAATATAATGGGATGAAAACCGTTTGGATTACACTTGGACAAGAAAAGTTTGAACTTACTGATGGTTCTATAGCCATTGCTGCCATTACCTCGTGTACCAATACTTCAAATCCATTTGTGATGATTGGCGCCGGCCTTGTAGCCCGAAAAGCGCGTGAACACGGATTAGACATCAAACCGTGGGTGAAAACTTCACTGGCTCCGGGATCTAAAGTTGTAACTGACTATCTTGAAAAAGCAGATCTGCTGGATGATCTGGAAGCGCTGCAATTTCACCTCGTTGGGTACGGTTGTACTTCGTGCATTGGTAATTCAGGCCCTTTGCCACCTTATATTGCAAAGGCAGTTGAAGAACATGACCTGGTGGTAGCTTCGGTCCTTTCGGGCAACAGAAATTTTGAAGCACGCATTCATCCTCAGGTAAGAATGAATTTTTTAATGTCGCCCATGCTGGTAGTTGCTTACGCTATTGCAGGCCGCGTGGATATTGATTTGATCAACGATCCAATCAGTTATGACCCTAACCAGCAACCGGTTTATTTGAAAGACATCTGGCCAACAGATGATGAGATTAATGACATTATGAGCAAAGTCCTTTCTCCAAAAGATTTTGCAAAAAACTATGGAGAAATATTTGAAGGAAACGAGATCTGGCGGAAATTGAATGTGCCCGAAGAAAAATTATATGTCTGGGACAAAAGCTCAACTTATGTAAAAGAAGTTCCTTTCTTTTATAATATTTCAGATCTCGCCGAAGCACTCATAGATATTGAGGGTGCACGGGTTTTATTAATGTTGGGCGATAGTGTAACTACCGATCATATTTCTCCGGCCGGTTCATTCAATCAATATTCTCCAGCCGGGAAATACCTGATGAGCCAGGGTGTGAATCCGAAAGATTTCAACTCTTATGGTTCGCGCCGTGGAAATGATGAAGTAATGACCAGGGGTACTTTTGCAAATGTTCGCATCAAAAATGAACTGGCCTCAAAAGAAGGCGGATATACCAAATACTTACCTACAGGCGAAGAGATGTCCGTGTATGATGCGGCAATGAAGTACAAAGAAACCGATATGCCTTTGATTGTTCTAGCCGGCAAAGAATATGGCAGTGGCTCTTCAAGGGATTGGGCTGCAAAAGGCGCTT
This sequence comes from Hanamia sp., assembly GCA_035475995.1. Taxonomy (GTDB): domain Bacteria; phylum Bacteroidota; class Bacteroidia; order Chitinophagales; family Chitinophagaceae; genus Ginsengibacter. The sequence continues at coordinate 7,159 of DATILZ010000011.1, forward strand.
TTTTATTGGGAATCAAAGCAATAATTGCCGAAAGTTATGAGCGCATTCACAGAAGTAATTTAGTAGGAATGGGAGTTTTACCGCTGCAGTATAAAGAAGGTGAAACTGCTGCAAGTTTAGGGCTTACAGGAAATGAAACTTATACTATTTCAGGAATAGCCAACGATATTAAACCCTTGAAAGAAGTGCAGGTTACTGCTGTGCGTACAGATGGAAGCGAAATCAAATTCAATGCAATTGCGCGAATGGATTCTTCTATCGAAATCGAATATTATCGGCATGGAGGTATTTTGCAATATGTACTTCGGGAGTTCCTTCACAAGGAAGAAGAGAAAAAAGCGTAAGGATATTAAAAGCATTTTTAAAAACAGAAATTCCAATTATTTCTTCATTCATTGCGAAGAATTAAACATTCATTTTGATATAAATGCTGCGTAATCACCTTCAAAAAAAAATAGTTTAAAATCTATTTTTGTTTCAATCAAAAATCTCTATTTTTGCACCCCGCAAGGGGAAAAAATATTCCTCCCTAGCTCAGTTGGTTAGAGCATCTGACTGTTAATCAGAGGGTCGCTGGTTCAAGTCCAGCGGGGGGAGCAAAAAAACCATGGAAGTAATTCTGTGGTTTTTTTTATTTTAGCACTCTCTTATATCTCCTGTTCTAGTCGCCTTTATACATTTATCATTTGCGGAATTATAATTTATCAAAAAGTTAAGAAATCCTAAAAAGCCACCTCTTTAAAAAATTACTTTTTAGTTTCGCGGCCATCTATAGGGGAATACAGCATTTTGGTGTGAATTTTGTCTTCACCTTCACAGAAAAATAATTAATATTTAAAACAAAAATATAATGACAAAAAACATCACATTTTCGCTACCAGCAGAAGCAGTAGAAGGAGCCCATGAAGCGATTTTACTTGGAGATTTTAACAACTGGAATCCTAAAAAAGCG
>DATILZ010000012.1:0-15062 GCA_035475995.1 Hanamia sp.
CTTAGCTGGCAATATCATCACCGCCGCGCGGAACTATGGAAAGTTATTTATGGAGAAGTGGGTATAATCACAAGTGAAACTGACGAGGAAAGAGATATTCAAACAAAAAAAGAAGGTGATATTATCGTTTTAAAAAAAGGAGAACGACACAGACTTATTGGTTTGGAGAGTTGGGGAGTTCTTGCGGAAATATGGAAACATACCGATAAAAATGCTCCAAGCGATGAAGAGGATATTGTGAGAGTACAGGATGATTTTGGAAGATAAGTCATACATAATATTTATTTTTATAATTTGTTTTTCCTATACAATCGTTTTCTATTTTTAAAAACATTTTATCGTAATTTGTGGAAGCGCTGCTTTTACAAATTTTTATGGATAATAAAATCACTACTCTTAAAGAAATTGCAAACCGTTTGAATTTTTCGGTTTCTACCGTTTCAAGGGCATTGCATAATCATCCAAGTATCGGACTACGTACCACCACACAAGTTCAACAACTTGCAAAGGAATTAGGCTATGAGCCGAATCAAACAGCTGTTCTGTTTAAACAGCAGAAAACAAATACGATTGGTGTTATTTTGCCTAACCTTAAAGAAGAATTTTTTTCACAGGCGATCAATGCAATAGAAGATGTTGCAAAGGAAAATAAGTATAGCGTTTTGATCGGCCAATCTCACGACAATGTGGAACAGGAAAAACAAATCATTACCGCAATGAAAAATCATCGCGTAGATGGACTAATTGTTTCAATTTCAAAATATACCAATAACTACAATCATTTGACAGAGATGGAAAAATACAACATACCTGTTGTTTTTTTCGATCGCGTTCCCGAACTTCCAACCGTTCATAAAGTTTCATCCGATATAGCTGCAGGGACAAAACAGGCGATAGAATTTTTAATTAAAAACGGCCACCGGAGAATCGGCGTAATTAACGGCCCTGAAGAAATGAAATCGTGTAAGGAAAGAACCAATGCATACATGGATGTATTGAAAAAGAAAAGAATAAAAATTGATATGTCTCTTATTGTAAGTACTGATCTTACCCAGGAAAAGACCTACGAAGCAATGAATGAGCTACTAAAGTTAAAATATCCTCCCACAGCTATTTTGGTTATAAACGATTATGTAGCACTGGATGCCATTCAATTTGCAAGGAAAGCAAAACTGAAAATCAATAAAGATCTTTGTTTTGTAAGTTATGCAAATCTTCCAATAACCAGCTACCTCGAATTTCCGCCCCTGGCTTCTGTTGAGCAATTTCCTTATCAGCAGGCAAAAAAAGCGACTGAAATTTTATTTAAATTATTAGAAAAACAAAAGAAAACAATTCCTTCTCAAAACCATTATCAAAATGTTTTAATTGAAGGGCAATTGATTGTAAACAAAAAAGATAAAAGCTAATTTTATAACAGAAATAGACAAAGGGAATATGTACGAAGAAACTGAAAAAGAAAGAACAAAATATTCTTTTCGGCCTCCGACAAAGAGAATGATTGAAAAGTTGAAAGAGTGCCTTGAAAAAGAAACTTCCAATATTCAAATTCCTTGTTTACCTGAGGATATGAAATCTTCTCTTGCAGGATTATACAAAAGAGGTTTTATCAATACAAAAATGGAAAAGGTAAATAATAAAAGGGTTTTATGCATTTATGTTACAGATGAGGGCAAAAACTTTTTGTCCTCTTATAAATATCGAAAGAAATAACTGCAGGATGCGGTTGCAAATATTCAGTAAAGAAACAAATAACTGTAACTTTTATTCCGTCCTTTTATCTTATGATGCAAATTACCTTTTTTGAAGCAGAAATTACTAATCCTTTGATATGCAAAAAGTCGACTGGCAGGCAATTCTGGAGAATTTTAAGAAATATGCAGAAGCCACATGATTGGATTAACGTTCTTTTTATCTCCCTTTCAATAGATTACCTTTGCAAAAAATTATTATTGCCTTGGAAAAAGGTAAACTTTTTATTGATTTTATAAAAACATGCAACATCTATCCGAACAGGAAATCATCCGCAGAGATAAATTAAAAGAACTTCAGAAACTGAATATTGATGCATATCCCGGAGAACTATACCCGGTAAATATCACAGCTTCATTTATAAAAAATAATTATAAAGGCGAGGAAAATAAAAGTGACTTTTCCAATGTTTGTATTGCAGGAAGAATTCTGAGCATTCGGGATATGGGAAAAGCATCTTTTGCTGTGTTACAGGATGCAAGCGGAAAAATTCAATTATACATCAGGAAAGATGATATTGCTCCCGGAGAAGACAAATCGTTGTATGATCTTGTATGGAAAAAGCTGGTAGATATTGGGGATATTATTGGCGTAAAGGGATATGTTTTTACCACAAAAACCGGCGAAACATCAATTCATGTTTCTGAGTTGAAGATTCTCTCAAAATCATTACGGCCACTTCCGATTGTAAAAGAAAAAGATGGTGAAACTTTCGATGAGGTGACGGACGCAGAATTTCGTTACCGCCAGCGATATGCCGATTTAATTGTAAACCCACAGGTAAAAGAAACATTTATCAAAAGAACAAAAATGATAAATGCGATGCGTAATTTTTTGAACGAACACGGAGCGCTTGAAGTGGACACACCTGTATTGCAGAATATTCCGGGCGGGGCGGCTGCACGGCCTTTCGTTACACATCACAATGCGCTGGATGTTCCGTTTTATTTGCGCATTGCAAATGAATTATATCTTAAAAGACTGATCGTTGGTGGCTTTGAATGGGTTTATGAATTCAGCCGGAATTTTAGAAATGAAGGAATGGATCGCACACACAATCCTGAATTTACCGTTCTTGAATTTTATGTGGCCTACAAAGATTATTTGTGGATGTTGGAAACTACAGAACAAATGCTGGAACAAACAGCAATTGCCGTAAATGGCTCTGCAAAAGTATTTTCAGGCGATAAAGAAATTGATTTTACAGCACCTTACAAAAGAATTACGATGTATGATGCGATCAAAGAATTTACCGGAATTGATATCAGCGATAAAGATGAAGCCGGATTGAGAGAAGTGTGTCAGCAATTGGGAATACACGCAGATAAAACAATGGGAAAAGGAAAATTGGTTGATGAAATTTTTTCTGAAAAATGTGAAGATCATTTTATTCAACCCACTTTTATTATAGATTATCCGGTAGAAATGAGTCCGCTCACTAAAAAGCACCGCAGCAAAGCTGGTCTGGTAGAGCGTTTTGAGCTGATTGTAACTGGAAAAGAAATTGCAAATGCTTATACCGAATTGAACGATCCATTGGAACAAAGAGAGCGTTTTGAGGAACAATCAAACTTGATGGCACGCGGTGATCATGAGGCGATGTTTATTGATAATGATTTTTTGCGTGCGCTTGAATATGGAATGCCGCCTACAAGCGGAATTGGTTTTGGAATAGATCGTTTGGCGATGTTGCTTACCAATCAGCCTTCTATCCAGGACGTTTTGCTTTTTCCGCAAATGAGGCCGGAAAAAAGAGGTGAAGAAAATGAAGTAAAGTAAAAGTTTGATTCAGGGTAAAGGAATTGCAAAGGTTGTAAAGGTTGCCAGGTTTTAAAAAAGTTGGCAACCTTTTGCAACCTTTTTCAGTTTTATAATTATTAGTAGTAATTTACTTTTAAAAACTCTCTGTAATGTGGCGACTTTTAACTGATTACTTCCAATTTACTAAAAAGGAAAGACATGGAATTATTTACATTATTTCTATCATCATCGCTTTAATTTTCTTACCGTTGTTATTTCCTTTTTTTACTAAAGAAGAAACACTGGATACGTCAAAATTTGAGAAAGAAATTGCTCAACTGAAAGTCGATTCTTCATCAAAAAAAATGTATTCTTATAGCAGGAATAAATCTGAAACCGATTTTTTCCCTTCTGAAAAATATGCACCGGAAAATAAAGGAGCGCTTTTTTATTTTGATCCAAACACCGCATCAGTAAAGGATTGGATAACATTGGGCATCAGGGAAAAAACGGCAAATACCATTCTAAAGTATATTTCAAAAGGGGGCAAATTTTATAAACCCGAGGATTTAAAAAAGATTTGGGGTCTGAGCGAAACCGATGTTAACCGGCTGATTCCTTATGTTTCAATAAAAAAAGATGAAAGTAAATTCACCCGTTTTGAAGAAAACAAATACCCTGAAAAAGTAAGTTTTACAGGTAAAAATCTGAATTCAAAAATTGATGTAAACATTGCCGATTCCAATGCTTTTATTTCGCTTCCAGGCATAGGAAGCAAGCTTGCAAAAAGAATTATTTCCTTCAGAGATAAACTTGGCGGTTTTTATTCAATTGAACAAATTGGTGAAACGTATTTACTTCCAGATTCTACTTTTCAAAAAATAAAATCACAGTTAATAGTAAGCAGTAAAGCAACAAAAAAGATAAATATCAATTCAGCTTCTGTTGATGAAATGAAATCTCATCCATATATCCGTTATTATGTTGCAAATGCAATTTCCCAATACCGGCAACAGCATGGAAATTTTCAATCAGTAGAAGAAATAAAAAAAATAATGACGGTAACAAATGAAATTTATGAAAAAGCCTCTCCTTATTTGACTATAGAATAAAAATTTACAGTAACAGAGAATTAAGCACAAAAATTGTTTATTTATACAGTAAAGAAAGAAATAGAGCGCTTTCTTATTCTCAAAGACAAAGAGTGTTTTATTCGCTTTATATTGTACGACTTTAAATATTAAAATTTTATGGATTTTTCTAAAGATGAAATAACCTTGCAGGTAGCTGAAACTGCGAGAGAGTTTGCAAACCAGTTTATCAGGCCCGACATGATGGTATGGGACGAAAAACAGGAATTTCCTGTTGAAGTTTTAAAGGGCTTGGGCCGGCTTGGATTGATGGGTGTATTAGTACCACAGGAATACGGAGGCAGCGGTTTAAGTTACTTTGAATACGTCGCTGTTATCAGTGAAATTTCGAAAGTTTGCGGATCGATTGGCTTATCTGTTGCCGCACACAATTCATTATGCACCGGCCACATTCTTGCTTTTGCAAATGAAAAACAAAAGAAAGAATATTTACCAAAATTAGCAACGGCTGAATTTATCGGAGCTTGGGGATTGACAGAACCAAACACGGGAAGCGATGCAGGAAATATGCAATGTACTGCAGAAAAAGATGGAGACGAATGGATAATCAACGGCACTAAAAGCTGGATAACTCATGGAAAAAGCGGCGATGTGGCAGTAGTTATTTGCAGAACCGGTGAGCCGCACACAAGAGATAATTCCACTTCATTTATCGTTCCCCGCGGTACCCCGGGATTTAGAGGAGGAAAAAAAGAAAATAAATTAGGGATGCGCGCCAGTGAAACCGCGGAAATGATTTTTGACAATTGTAGAATTCCTGATTCTGCCCGAATGGGCGAAGTGGGAGATGGTTTTAAACAGGCGATGAAAGTGCTCGACGGAGGACGCATTTCGATTGCAGCGTTGGGATTGGGAATTGCGAAAGGCGCATATGAGGCGTCGGTCCAATATGCAAAAGAAAGGCATCAGTTTGGAAAACCTATTGCGGAATTCCAGGGAATTGCTTTTAAACTTGCGGATATGGCTACAGAAATAAAAGCTGCAGAATTATTGATTGACCAGGCTTGCGCTTTAAAAATAAAAGGAGAAAATGTGACCAAAGAATCTGCTATGGCAAAATATTATTCAAGCGAAATAGCGGTGAAAGTGGCCACAGATGCGGTTCAGATATTTGGCGGCTATGGATATACTAAGGATTTTCCTGTAGAAAAATTTTATCGGGATAGTAAACTTTGTACAATTGGAGAAGGAACGAGTGAGATACAAAAGATTGTAATTGCCCGGGAGGTTTTGAGATAATATTAATTCCTTTTTTCATTAATTCAACTATTGCACATGATTTTAATTCTAAGAAAATTTATTAGAAGATTTGATTATTATTCGTTTTCGGGCAGGTAAAAAAATAAAATTAATTTTTTGTTAAATTTGATTATTGTATTAAATTTGATTTCAAATTAAAAAACATTTTATGAAAAAAGCTTTTATTCTACTTGCCGCATTTGCAATATTTGCGACTTCGTTTGCAGCAACCGGTTTTAGTTACGTTCCCAAAAAAGCGTCAGAAATATTATTGCCAATTGCTCCAAACGCTCAAATTTCATTAAAAGATCTTTCGGTAATCAGTGTAAAAAATTACGAAAAACTCAGTGGAAAACATTTGAACTTTTTTGAGAAAATGAGTTTCAAAGCGGGACAAAAAAAATTAAGAAACAGCATTGCTGCTGATGGAACCGTTACAAATACGAAACTGTTGAAAGCTATGTCAAACGCAGATCCGGGCACTGGTTTCAATATTGGTTGGTTTGCATTAGGTTTGTTTTTAGGAATTATCGGAGTTATTTTGTCTTATGTAATAAACGGTGATCAGGCAGTGAAGAAAAACAGGCAAAAATGGGCGTGGATCGGCTTTGGAGTAGTTGTGGTTATTATACTTCTTTCCTTACTTTAACAACATTCTATAAATTTTTATTTAAGCCGCTAAAAAAAGCGGCTTTTTTTTAACAATAAATTTTATTTTCGCGCGTTAATATTTTTTATTTTAAACTCACCATTAAACCAGAATTACTTTTTATGAAAAAAATTCTTCTCATTTTTGCAGCATTTGCAATATTTACAACCTCTTTTGGGGCATCCGGTTTTTCTTACATACCTAAAAAAGCAACCGAAATTTATTTACCCATTGGAAAAGATATGCAAATTTCACTAATGGACTTTTCACAAATCAGTGTAAAAGATTATGAAAAGATGAGTGGCAAGCATTTGAATTTCTTTGAGAAAATGAGTTTTAAAGCAGGCCAAAAAAAATTAAGAAAAAGCTTTGCTGCTGATGGAACTGTTACTAACAAAAAATTATTGAAGATGATGTCTGCTGAGGACCATTCAGTAGGTTTTCACCTAGGTGGTTTTGCACTTGGATTCTTTCTGGGCCTTATCGGCGTTTTAATTGCCTATATTATAACAGGAGATAATGATGTAGATAGAAACAGAAGAAAATGGGCGTGGATTGGCTTCGGTATTTATGTTGTTTTGCTTGTTGCAATAGTAATAGCGTTTGCTTCAAGTATGACGACATATTAATTTTACAAAATCGCAAACTTTTTCAATGCTGTTCTTATTTTTAGAACAGCATTTTTTTTACAATCCAAACCTTGCACTTATTTCCAACATTCTTTCAATCGGTTTTTTAGATGCTTCGCGTAATGCTTCATCCATAATCATTTCCGGCTCTTCATACTCCATACATAAATACAATTTTTCGAGCGTATTAAGCTTCATAAAGGGGCAATCATTGCAGGCACATGAATTATCAGGAGGTGCTGGAATAAATGTCTTTAAAGGTGCCTGCTGTTGCATCTGATGAATAATTCCGGATTCTGTAGCAACGATAAATTCTGTGGCGGCATTATCTTTGGAATATTTTAATAAACCGCTGGTACTTCCGATAAAATCTGCGAGTTCCAAAACCGGTTCTTCGCATTCCGGATGCGCGATCACTTTTGCATTCGGATGCCGCATTTTTAATTTGGTTATTTTTTCGCGGCTAAAAATTTCATGAACAATACAGGCGCCATTCCACAAAACCATATCTCTCCCGGTTTTTTTAATCAGGTAAGCGCCTAAATTTTTATCCGGTGCAAAGATGATTTTTTGTTCTTTTGGCAAGCTGTTGATGATTGCTTCTGCATTGGAAGAGGTGCAAATAATATCGCTCAAAGCTTTCATTCCGGCAGAGCAATTGATGTAAGTGATGACCAAATGATCCGGGTATTGCTCTTTAAATTTTTGAAAAAGATCAGCAGGAGCAGAATCGGCAAGTGAACAACCGGCTTTCAAATCAGGCAATAAAACTTTTTTGTTTGGGTTTAAAATTTTTGCCGTTTCCGCCATAAAATGCACACCTGCAAAAACGATTATATCCGCATCGGTGGATTGAGCTTTTTGTGCGAGAGCAAGGCTGTCGCCGATAAAATCTGCAATGTCCTGTATGTCGGGTTCCTGGTAATAATGAGCAAGTATGATGGCATTTTTTTCTTTTTTTAAACGTTCGATTTCTGCGAAGAGGTCTAAGTTAACATCAATATCCAAATCAAGAAAACCTTTTTTTTCTAAATTCTTTTTTGCTGTTTCAATGTGAATATCTGCCATAGTATTTATTATTAATACCTTTTTAATTTAAAAGCCTATTACTATTAGGAGTGTGAATATGTGGATAGATCGTCTTTTTGTTTTGATGCAAATTTAAAACTTCCTTTTTATCCACCTTTATCCACATGGTTTTAACATAGTTCTTTTAACATTCATGTTGATTAAAAGTCGTTTTTTAACATTCGTTAATAAAAAGCAGTGTTAATAAAAAACCGGCGCATTTATTTTTTAAAAGTGTGAATTCGAATTGGAGAAATTGTGGCTTCTTCTCCTCCAAAATTCTTAAACCGGCAAAACCGACATAGTTATTAGAAGTTATCCAGAAACCATATTTTGAAAAAAGCCGTTTACCCACACAAAAATTTTTTTTTACACACGCTATTGTTGGCAACTATTTTTACAGCATTTGATTTTCACAGAAGCAGAAAAAAAAAGGAACGGCAAAGCAATAAATAAGGACTTTTTTGAAATCTAAAATTGCATGATTGGAAGGAGGTTGATTTTTAAAAGAAATTTAAAAAAACAATTTGCGGCGAAAAGCCTGTCAGCGCTAATCCTAATACGTTATCCACAGTTTGTTCCTATTCTATTTTACACTATTTTTGCCGCCTTATTTAAAATTTAAGAGTAAATACTATATGTCAATCATTCAGACTATCCGTGAGAAAGGGGCTGTAATCGTAATTGCATTGATCGCAATCAGTCTTATCGGTTTTATATTAATGGATTCTATGAGCAGCGGGCGTTCTATTTTTGGAAACAACAACACTTCAACACTTGGTGTGGTAAACGGTGAAAAAATAGATTTGAACACATTTAATGATAAAGTAAAGGAAATCCAGCAACAATATCCGGATGCCGGAAGTTCACAAAATAATCAGATCATGGAATCTGTATGGAACCAGATGGTTGCCGAAAAAGTAGTTGATGCACAGTTTCAAAAATTAGGAATCACTTTTACGCCTGATGAGATGAGCAGCATTATGTTTAGCAACGATGCTCCCCAGACACTGAAACAGGCTTTTACTGATAAGCAAACCGGCCAATACGATATCGAACAGGCAAAACAATGGTGGGCACAAACCAAAAAAAATAAAAACGAAGAGCAGCGCAATGCCATTATTGCCCAGGTGATTGACCCCATGCGATTGAATAGTTTATATACTAAATATACTTCCATGATTGCAGGAAGTATGTATCAGCCCAAATGGCTTTCAAAAGAAATGACCGAAGAAAAAAACCAGTTTGCCAATATTTCTTATGTAGCGGTTCCTTATACAGTAATTAGCGACAGCGCTTTAAAAGTGACTGATAAAGACATTCAGGATTACCTGGATAACCATAAAGCAAAATATCAGCAGGAGCCTGGCAGAATCATTTCATATGTATCTTTTAGTGCGGCCGCAAACGCAGAAGACAGTGCAAGAATTTTGCAATCTTTAAAAGATTTGAAACCACAATTTGCCGCAGATTCAAATGCCAAATTTTTTCTGGGAAGAAATTCTTCAGCAGTTCCGTTTTTTGATGGATATACTCCAAAATCAAAACTGCAGGTACCAAATAAAGACTCTATAATTGATTTGCCAAATGGCGGTGTTTTTGGACCTTACGAAGATGGAAAAAACTTTGTTCTTGCAAAAAAGGTTGACACTAAAATTATGCCTGATAGCATTGAATGCCGTCATATTTTATTAGGAACGGTAGATCCGCAAACACAGCAACCGATAATGGACGACAGCACGGCACACCGGATTGCAGACAGCATCGCTACAGCAATTAAAGGCGGCGCTAATTTCGATTCGCTTGAAGTAAAATATTCTACAGACCAGGCAGCGAAACAACAAAACGGTGTAATGACTTTCGATTTGATGACCATCCAAAGCGAAAATTTTTCAAAAGAATTTGCTGACTTTTTATTGAATGACAAAGGAGAAACTAAAAAAGTAGTTAAGACACAATTTGGATGGCATTATATAGAGATCCTTGATAAGAAAAATCCCGAACCTGCTTATAAAATTGCTTATATGGCAAAAGAAATTGCGCCAAGCGATCAAACAATCAATGCTGCAAATACTGCAGCGATAAAATTATCAGGAATGGCAAAGGATGAAAAATCATTTAATGATTATGTCGCTAAAAACGGATTGAAAAAAATTACCGTTCCGGTTGAAGTAAAAGAAAATGATTATCAACTTGGCGCTTTGCAGGATGCGAGATCGGTTGTTAAATGGGCATTTGATGCAAAAGAAGGACAGGTTTCAGATCCCTTTGCAATAAAGGATGATTATGTGGTAGCGATTGTAGATAAAAAATTAAAGAAAGGATTGCCGGATGTAAATACCGCCAGGCCAATGGTTGAAGGAATAATTATGAATAATAAAAAAGCCGGCGAAATAAAAAAGAAACTGAACAACCCGGCTACTTTAGAAGCTGCAGCAGCGCCATATCATTTACAGGTATTAACGAGTGGCGCCGATTCAACCCTTACTTTCCAGGCCCAAATTATTAATGGTATTGGAAATGAGCCAAGAGTAGCAGGTGCTGCATTTAATAAAGAATATCAAACAAAAGTTTCTCCTGCATTTGCGGGAAATACAGGAGTTTTTGTAATAAAAGTGAATAACGTTTCTTCCAAAGTTCCCGTTTCCCCTGAAATAGAAAAAATTCAAATGAACGAGGAATTGCAGAAAAATATCCAGGCAGCTTTGGGACAATCATTCCAGGCTTTGAAAAAAACCGCCGATATTAAAGACAACAGAAGCAGGTTTTTCTAAAACCAAGAAGGTTTTTAGGGATTTTATTCTAAAAAAGAGTTTGGAAAAAACCTTCTTGGTTTGAGCGAGCCATCATCCGATGGCTTTTTTTGCTTCAGTAAAGAAACAAAAAACACGAAAAATCATTTTGTAACTTTACAATAAATGTGAAAATGTATGGACGATATTATTATAAATAAAGTAGCGCAAAGTGGATTAAAAACCCTTGATCTGGAAGAATTTTATCCAAAAGAAGAAGTAGTGGTATTTGATCTGAAAAATCATTTATTCATGGAACTGATTTTAAAAGAAAAAGAATATCGTGAAGCACTAAAAAATACAGATTGGGATATTTATCAAAATAAAATTGTCGCCATTACATGTTCTGCTGATGCAATCATTCCGCTTTGGGCTTATATGCTGGCTGTTAGTTATTTGCAGCCATATGCTGCAGATATTATTTTTGGAAATGAAACAGAAGTACTGAGTATTTTATTTTTAAAAAACCTTTGGAAAATACATTTAAAAGAATATGAAGATGCAAGAGTGGTTGTAAAAGGTTGTGGTGATAAAAAAATTCCGGAAACGGCTTATGTTGAAATCGCTAAAATTCTGCGACCGGTAGCAAAAAGCATTATGTACGGTGAAGCATGTAGCACCGTTCCGATTTTTAAAAGGAAATAGATGTGCTCATTTATAAAAAAGGAATTACCATTATTTGTTTGTTTACTGATTCAGGATTCTTTTTCAGGGGAATTATTTTTCTTCAATAATTCTTTCTTTTTCAAATCAGCCACATTTTCATAATTAAACGGACAATGCCTGCAACCGTTGCCACAGCAGTATCCGCGTTGCAAATGATATTTTTCAGTGAAAACCATTAATCCTGATTTGTCAAAATAAAAATCAATGCCTTCTACAAAATTTTCACCCTTCATTTTGTTTTTCTTTTAAAATATCATGTAGCGGTTCATCCTCCTCAGAAATCTGCTCCGGTAAAGAAAAACACAGATAAAAAATGGCGTTACTATTTGCAATGTCCAGCTTTTCATAATGAGTTTGAATCGCAAGTTCAGCCGGCAAATTTTCTTCTGAATACACATTGTTTATATCAGAAACAAGGACGAGTTGATATAGTTTAATAACAGTTTTGGTAAAATGATACAAATCCGGCGAATCAGTTTTTAAATGAATTTTTGCTCCGGGTTTTATAATTTGCTGGTATAATCTTAAAAACTTCGGATGTGTTAATCTCTTTTTAGCTTTCGAAAAGCGAAGCTGTGGATCAGGAAAAGTAATCCAGATTTCATCCACTTCATCTTTCGAAAAATATTGATTGATCTTATCAATTTGTGTTCTCAAAAAGGCAACATTTTTTAAATCATTCTTCAATGCAAACTTAGCCCCTACCCAAAGCCGGTTGCCTTTAATATCGACACCGATCAAATTTTTTTGAGGATATAGCTGAGCAAGGCCAATTGCATATTCTCCTTTGCCGCAGGCGAGTTCCAGCACAACAGGATGGTTATTTTTAAAAAAGTCCTTCCATTTTTCTTTCATGTTTTCCGGATATTCCAGCACATTTGGAAACATTTTTATTTCCGAAAACCTTTGTAATTTCTTTTGCGCCATAGCTGGCAAAAATAAGTTTCATTTTAAAAGACAATAGAATAAAACTTTACAAAACTGCTAAAAACATTTTGCATTCGAATGTTACAGCTAAAGAAGGGCCTGGAGAAAGAAGCTCTTTTATATTCTTTTACCGACACCTTTTACTCTTTTACCGATTATTTTTCTGTTTAAACCTAAAAGCACTTTTCCTCCATTGCCTCTCATTCTAAATTTGCTTTATTAATTTAAAAACAAAAGATGTTTATATGGAAACAAATGATATTGAAAGGCACAGATTAAATCGCGGCCCGCGAATCTGGAGTGGACTCTTTTTATTGGCTGTGGGCTTTCTTCTGTTAGCTTACAAAATGGGTGCGCCTATTCCCGGGTGGATTTTTACGTGGCCGGTATTGCTGATTGCCATTGGATTATTCACCGGTGTCAAAAGCAGGTTTCATAATCCCGGCTCATTTATCATGATTTTAATCGGCGCTATTTTTCTTGCTGATCAATCAATTCCCGGGGTTGATTTTCACAATTATATTGTGCCGGCAATTCTAATCGGAATCGGACTGGTATTTCTTTTTCGTCCGAGGGGAAGTAGTTGCAGCAGGCATCAGCGTTGGGACCGCAGAAATGAAAGAATGAATCAAAGGATGAACCAGAGATTTGAACATGGCCCGCAAGCATTTACAAACGACACATCCGGCACAAGCGATTCGACCGAAAGTAATTCGGCATACAACGACAATGCAGAATATATAGATGTGGTTTCTGTGTTTGGAGGAATTAAAAAAAACATTCAGTCAAAGAATTTTAAAGGCGGAGAAGTGGTGAGTTTTATGGGTGGTTCGGAAATCAATTTTATGCAGGCAGATATACAACACCCGGTAGAGCTGGAAGTAAATAATGTTTTTGGTGGCACCAAATTAATTGTGCCTTCCAATTGGGATGTAAAAAATGAAATTTCTGCAGTGTTTGGCGGCGTAGATGATAAGCGCAGCTTCAATAACAGCATTCCCGATTCTAATAAAATAATCCGTTTAAAAGGCTCCTGCGTTTTTGGCGGAATTGAAGTAACGAACTACTAATTAATTCTCATTTTAAATTCACTTATATGAAATGGTATCTTGCAAAAATTGTTTATAGAATTATTTGCGGCGATGGAAACCACACTGCTCAGTTTGACGAACAGTTAAGACTCATCGAAGCCGAGGATGACATGCATGCTTTTCAAAAAGCACGCCTGATGGGGGATAATGAAGAAGATAATTTTTTGAACGATAATAATAAGCCGGTGCATTGGAAATTTATTGATGTATCAGAGCTGCACCCATTGGATAACCTGGTTGATGGCGTAGAATTATATTCGAAAATTTGTGAAGAAGAAAGCGCGAATGATTATATCAGGAGCGTAAATAACCGTGCAAAATATTTGAATGAAAGATGTTTGCAAAAAACATTTCAAATGAATTAAAAAAACATTGAAGTTTGGCCAATTCTATTTTATCTGATAAGCGGTTACGATATTTTTTTCTGGTATGGTGGCTGCTTTGGATGTTGCTGCAGTACATAATGCTGCAGCAATTAAATATTGATGAAACGCATGCGATAACAGATAGTATTGTGAGCAATGTTTTGCTTGCCTGTTGTTGTTTTTTTATCAGCAACAATATGAAATATTACCTGCCCCGGCAGGAAAAGTACTGGTATATCCTCGTTGTAAGTTTAATGCTCAGCTTTCTTTGGATGCTTGCCCAGCAAGGTGCGATGTGGATGATCTTTAAAGAAGGTGATACCTACAGAGAAGTAATTCATAACACATGGGCGATCAGGTTTGGCGCCGGATTTTTATTAATCAGCAGCATGAGTATGTTTAGCTTATTATGGTACAGCCAGCAGGATCAAAAAGAAATAAACAGCCGTAAAACAGAAGCGGAACATCTTTCAAAGGAAGCAGAATTATTTAAGCTGCGTCAGCAATTGCAGCCACATTTTTTATTCAATAGTTTGAATTCCATCAGTGCGCTTACCGGATCAAATCCTGAAAAAGCACGGCACATGATCCAGCAACTGAGTGATTTTTTGCGTGGCACTTTAAGAAAAGATGAACAGCAATGGAATACGTTGGAAGAAGAATTAAAATACCTTCAGCTATACCTGGATATAGAGAAAGTAAGATTTGGCCACCGGCTACAAACCGAAATAAATTATAACGTCGAATTACTGTCTTTTAAATTACCGGCTTTGCTTTTGCAACCTGTGGTAGAGAATGCGATAAAGTTTGGTTTGTATGATACCACCGGTGATGTGATCATTAAAATAAATGCCAGCAGGGTAGACGATCATTTAAAGATTATGATACAAAATCCGTTTGATCCTGAAACCTCACAACCTATAAAAGGAACCGGTTTTGGCCTTTCTTCCATTCAAAGAAGATTGTTTCTTTTGTTTGCAAGAAACGATCTTT
>DATILZ010000013.1:0-2336 GCA_035475995.1 Hanamia sp.
GCCGCCGGTTACGAGTACATCATTCATTCCTTTTTCTTTCATCAGTGATAATATTTTTGGAAAAATGGTATTGTGAGCTCCCGTTAAAATGCTTACACCAATCGCATCTACATCTTCCTGTAATGCAGCATTTACGACCATTTCAGGAGTTTGGCGCAGTCCTGTATAAATTACTTCCATGCCGGCATCGCGTAATGAAGTAGCAATTACTTTTGCGCCGCGATCATGCCCATCAAGCCCAACTTTTGCAACCAAAACACGGATCGGTCTTTGCATTTGAGAAGAATTTTTTTCAGGCATATTATTTCAATAAAGATAAAGTATGTTCGATTCTTTTGATCGTTTCCTCTTTTCCTAAAACGGAAGATATTTCAAAAACGCCCGGGCCAAATTTTCCACCAACAAGCATGACACGAAAAGGTAACATCAATTCTCCTGGTTTTAATTTGCTGGCAGCTGCAAGTTCTTTAAAAGTATGTTCGGTTTCTTCAGCGCTCCAGGAATACATTAAGGAATAAGCGCGAATTAATTCCACAAAAAACTGGTTTTTATTTTCATTCCATTTTGGAAGAATCGCTGCGGTATCAATTTCTGTTGGAGCAAGAAAAAAGAAGCTTCCCTGCTGCCAGAAATCAGTTAATAAAACGCATCTTTCTTTGATCAGTTCAATTATTTTTTCAAACTTATTTTCTTCGTTTATCGATACACCGTTATGTTCAAATACCTTTTTTACCTCAGGTTTTAATCTTTCTACAGTTGACTTTTTTATCCATTCATGATTGAACCATTTTGCTTTTTCAAAATCAAATTTGGCTCCATGAGAATGAACCCGATCCATTGAAAATTTTTCTATCATTTCGGGTAAAGAGAAAATCTCCTGTTCGCTGCCGTCATTCCAGCCAAGCAAGGCAAGCATATTGATGAAAGCTTCGGGCATAAAACCAAGTTCTTTAAATCCGGGAATAAGGCCTTTATTCGGATCGTTCCATTCCATCGCAAACACTGGAAAACCAAGCCTTTCGCCATCACGTTTGCTCAATTTTCCATTCCCGTCAGGCTTTAAAATTAAAGGAAGATGCGCCCATTGGGGCATCTCTTTTTCCCAGCCAAAATATTTCCACAGCAACACATGAACCGGAGCGCTTGGCAACCATTCTTCACCACGAAATGCATGGGTAATTTTCATTAGATAATCATCCACAACCACCGCAAGATGATACGTTGGCATTCCATCTGCTTTCAGTAAAACTTTATCATCCACACCATCAGTCTGCATTTCAATATCACCCCGGATCATGTCTTTAAAATGTACATATTCATTGGGTGGCATTTTAATTCTGATGACGTGTGGAAAACTTATTTTCAATAATACTTCGGTTTCTTCCTTTGGCAACACCAGCGAGTTGCGCATTTCCAGCCGGTTTTGAAAATCATATTGCACATTATATTTCCCTTGTGCTTTTAATTTTTCCCGAAGATTTTCAATTTCTTCAGGCGTATCAAATGCATAATAAGCATAGCCCGATTCCACAAGTTGCTCGGCATATTTTCTATAAATTTCTTTTCTTTCACTTTGCCGGTAAGGCCCGTATTCTCCCGGTTTCCATGGACTTTCATCCGGCAGAATGCCGCACCATTCCAGGCAATGATGAATGTATTGTTCGGCTCCTTCCACATATCTCGTCTGATCCGTATCTTCAATTCTCAGTACAAAATCGCCATCATTTTGTTTTGCAAATAAATAATTATACAGCGCGGTGCGAACGCCGCCAAGATGCAAACCACCAGTTGGACTTGGGGCAAATCTTACTCTTACTTTATTCATATTGCAAAGATAATTGTTTGGTTTTATCCTGTTTTTTCCTTGCAGTAAACAAAGAAATAAAGCACATTTCTGTTTTTAAATTAATACCGATTTTCCGCTTTCCTTTATTTTATCAACCCGTTTTTATGCCATCAATTTTTTCTTTTTTTTTGGATAAATGATGAGCATGCGGTTCAGTGTACCTTTTCGCGCTTTAATGAACTCACAATCACAAAGAGGAAAGATACTGTCATATCACTTTCAATGACAAAAAACAAAAGCGCTGACAGTGACTATTTTTAAAAACTGAATCAGCAATAAATACTGGCAATTTATTTCCAGTTCCGCTGACATTGTCTCCTTATCATTTTACTTATTAAAATGGTAATTCATCATCATTCCATGTAACATTTCTATCGTCATCAGTCTCATTCCATATTTCCAAACAAGGGCAGTATTCTTTAAAAATACAATCAGGTGCATAACCAGTGCAAAAATCGAAAGTCATATCGCCGCTGTTCACGATATTTGT
>DATILZ010000014.1:0-12467 GCA_035475995.1 Hanamia sp.
ATTAGCTAATAAATTAATAAAAATGGACATCGATCAATATAATTCTGCCTCATATTATGGTAGCAGAGACTTTAATCAATGGAACGTACCAAGCGCCAATGCCACAGGTTTTGGCGCAGCCGCTGATGATTTTATGGAACGTGGTATTGATCTGAATGAACAGTTGATTCATAATAAACCCGCTACTTTTTTTATGCGGGTAAAAAGCGACGCAATGCATTTGGCAGGGATCTGCAAAGGAGATGTAGTAATTATCGACCGTTCATTAAAAGCGATAAGTGGAAAAGTAGTTATTGCTAATCTGAATGGAGAAATGCTGATTAGGCGTTTAGAAAAAAACAGGAACAAAGTGCGTTTATTGCCCGAATCAGACAAATTATCACCGATTGAAATCGATGCTTCCTGTTGTGATTTTTCAATCTGGGGCGTGGTGACTTATGTAATTCATGTGCCGTAATAAACTGAATTAACATGAAAGCGATCGTAGATTGTAATAGTTTTTATTGTTCCTGCGAAAGGCTTTTTAAGCCGGAGCTGAATGACAAGCCGATTGTGGTTCTGAGCAATAATGATGGCTGTATCATTTCGCGTAATACGGAAGCCAAGTCGCTTGGGATTGAAATGGCGCGTCCTTATTACCAGGTACGGGATCTGATTCAGAAAAATAATGTAACAGTTTTCTCATCCAACTACAATCTGTATGGCGATATGAGTCACCGTGTGATGGCGGTTTTAAAATTACTTACCGGGGATGACAAAGTAGAAGTTTATTCTGTAGATGAAAGCTTTTTAGATCTCAGCCATATTCCAACGGCTTCATTAGAAAACTTTGGTACAGAAATTAAAGCGACGGTAGAGCAATGGACCGGTGTGCCTGTATCCGTAGGTATTGCTGCCACTAAAGTTTTGTGCAAAATAGCGAATACCTTTTCCAAAAAAAATAAAAAAGGAGTAACACTGCTCGATAATGATGAAAAGGTAACAGAGGCACTAAAAAACACTGTGGTGGAAGATGTGTGGGGAGTAGGGCGCCGCTCGGCAGTAAAATTAAAGGCTCAAAATATTATTACTGCTTTTGACCTTAAAAATATAAATGAAGAGTGGGCACGCAAAAACCTCGGGGGAGTTGTAGGTGTACGCCTTTTAAAAGAATTGGCAGGGATACCATGCATCCCGATCAATGATCCTTTAAAAGTAAAAAAAATGATCACTACTTCACGCATGTTTGGACGCAAAGTGGCAACGCTGGAAGAATTACGTGAAGCAGTAGCTTCTTATATATCGCGGGCTGCAGAAAAATTGCGCAGGCAATATTGTGTGGCTGGAATCCTTAAGGTCTTTGTTGTAACCGCAAACAAAAATACAAACGGATACACTCCTCAATCTTTCGCAGTGGAGGTAAAACTGCCGGTATCTACTTCTGATACACGCATATTTCTTCAGTGCGCTTTACCAATGACAGACCAGTTGTATCAGCCGGGAAGTTTGTATTTAAAAGCAGGAATCATTTTCAGCAATCTTATTCCTGAAAAAAAAGTGCAGTACAATCTTTTTATGGAAACGGATACAAAAAATCAAAAAAAATTAATGGAAAAAATTGATAACATTAACTTCAGTATGCGCGATGATGCTATCAAATTTGCTTCTTCCGGCATGTTACGAAACTGGCGTATGCGGCAGGATTTTATTTCTCACAGATATACTTCAAGATGGGACGAATTGAAAGAAGTGAAGTGAACTTTTAATGATTAGTAAACACTATTACTCCTTTTATTGTTTTTATAAAATTATTTTACAGCGACGCAACAAATATGCTGACTTCCTTACCAGCAGGGCATTTACAGGCAGTTTTCCAATGTTTTTTACAAGAGTAAAAGATGGAATAGAAAATACTTTAGTAGTGGTGGCATGAATTTTGAAACCTTAGGTATTCTCACAAAAAAAAATACCTCTATGAAACAAAAAAGCGTAGGAATTTTATTTCCTTATCTGGCAATTTTTGCACTTATTTTTACCCTTAATGCTTGTAAAAAATCGGATACAACAAGTTCCGGTACCTCTTCGATGAATCTTTATCTTACAGATGCGCCGGCAGATTACCAGGCTGTTTGGATAGACATTCAGCAGGTGATGGTAAAAACCTCGAACGATACGTCAGGCAATGGATGGGTTTCAGTTCCTTTGTTGCATCCTGGCAAATACAATCTTCTTGATTTTCGTAACGGGAAAGATACTCTCCTGGGAGGAGTTGATTTGCCTGCCGGAAAAATCTCACAGATTCGTTTGATACTTGGAGAATCAAACAAACTTGTTTTAGACAACGGAACAAGTGTTGATTTAAAAACACCTTCCGGGCAGGAATCAGGTATTAAATTAAACGTAGATGCAGATTTAAAATCAGGCATTCCGTATGAACTTGTTTTAGATTTTGATGCAGCGCGTTCAATTGTAAAAGCTGGCAATAGCGGTCAGTACATTTTAAAGCCGGTTATCCGCACCTTTGCAAAAGCGGCTGGTGGCGCAATACAGGGAGTTGTGTTGCCTGATTCTGCAAATGCACATGTTATTGCGATTGCAGGCACTGATACACTTGGCGCCATCCCTGATGCTTCCGGAGCTTATAAATTTTGGGGAATTCCTGCAGGCAATTACACACTGACATTCTCTGCTGACAGCACTTCTGGTTTTAAGTCTGACACAATCAATAATATTGCAGTTACTGTTGGTAATACAACAATGGTAGATACGGTAAGATTAGCACATTAAAATATCGTAAAATATCGCAACAGTTTTAAAAAATCCCTGGTATTATGCCGGGGATTTTTTTTGAATTTACGAAAGTATAACTGTGATTCTTAATTTTATTAATCGGCAAATAATCATAATTTTCTTCTTATTTTTTACCAATTGCCAACCTAAAATTATTCATCGTTTTTCTTTGACGTTCGATATAATGCCAAACCCAAAATATCAATAAAAGAGAAGCGATTAAATACAAGACAGGCAGAATAAATCCGAGCCCTCTCAATAAAAAAGCGAACACCAAAAGCAGACCTGTAAATAAATGGGCAATTGCAGTGTGCGCATTACTGGGAATTAAATCAGCTGAATTTTTATAATAATTCTTTTGTGCATATCGTATTGCCTGAACAGCAAAAGGTATGGATAGAAAAGCGAAATAAAATGTAAAGGGCGCATATCCTAAAAGCGGTAATAAGGCAATAACTGCATAAGCGGCAAAGAAACATCCAATGAGAATATTTTTTGCTTTTCTTTTTCCCAAACGCACGACCAGCGTGTTCTTTCCGGATTGTGCATCAGATTCCGCATCCTGAAATTGATTGATGAGCAATACATTTGAAATAAACAAAGCAACCGGCAAAGAAATTAAAAATGCCTGCAATGAATAGTAACCGGTTTGCACATAAAAAGCGCCCATTGTCATCATCACGCCAAAAGTGGTTGCAATGAGAAATTCAGCAAGTCCAGGTGCAAGATTTATAAAAGAAAACTTCCCTTTTTCACTTGTATAAAATAAACCGGAAATAAGGCCATAAAAAATCAATGGAATCAATCCCCAACCGCTCACAATTACCAAATAAAGGCCGATTAAAAACGCCAGCACACATAAAGCTAATCCAAAAAATCCCATGTCTGAACGGGAAATAAGGCCTAACTGGATAACTCTTGAGCCGCCGGTAAATGGCCGGATTCCTTGTATGTTTTCGTTGTCTCTATCCGCATCTTTCCAGTCATTTATCATATTGGTTCCCGCCTGAATCATGATACCTCCTAAAAGTGTAAGTATAAAAAGGAATGCATTCAAAGTATGCAAAACTGAAAACGCAATAGCCCCGCCCAGCAATAGCGGAATGAGCGAAGCAGTCAATGATAGTGGGCGCACTGCTTCTTTCCATGCACGTGCTTTTGCTTTTACATCGTCCCAGGTACTGAAGGAATCACGGTTTTCAGGATATTCAAAAATCGTTGGTTTTTCGCCTTGAAGAATTTCAGGAACAAAACGATATTTAACCGTAAATGGTTTTATCCTGATAAATTCCAACCGGTCAGTAGCGCCAATTTTTACAAAGTTTGCAACTATTGGCGAACGCACATTCATCAATTCTATAGCGGCGTCTCGCTCCTCTTTATCTTTTATGATTTCTGCTCGTCCGATGATTTCGCATTCTTCCATTTCCATAAAAGATTTTCCCTGATGAATCAGCAAAGCTGTTTCCGGAATATTGCTCCACTGAATCACTTTCGGATCGCCTTTCATGCTGCTTACATAAATATTGAAATTTTCATCGGCGCCAAAATGCATCATTCTTTGACGGGGCGTTCCCATATTAGAAGTGCCCACTGCTGCTACTTCTGCCCGGGAGAGGTAATCAAACACTTCCCGCTTGCTACGCTGTGCCATAATTTTTGTGTTTATTCGGTTAGGTCAACAATGATTCCGGCACAAAATTAATTCATTTGAAAAATGCGGCTTTTGATATAATACTACTTTAATATTATCAGCAGTTTTTTTCTGAAAAAGGAAATGTTTTGGCAGGCATCCATTTGTTTAAGGATTGCAGCAAAGCAACAAATATTCGCGATTCTTATTCCTGAGAAACTAAAACTCAGCATTCTTCGGAAAACGTGGAAAAGGAATTACATCCCTGATATTGGTCATGCCGGTTACAAAAAGCATTAAACGCTCAAACCCAAGTCCAAAGCCGGCGTGAGGAGCAGTTCCGAATATTCTTGTGTCTAAATACCATTTCATTTCTTCCACTGGAATCTTCATCTCATGCATTCTTTTTTCCAAAACATCCAGTCTCTCTTCACGTTGCGAGCCCCCGACGATTTCGCCAATTCCAGGAGCTAAAATATCCATTGCTGCTACTGTTTTTCCATCATCGTTTTGCCGCATGTAAAATGCTTTTATTTCTTTTGGATAATTGATGAGAATTACCGGTTTTTTAAAATGTTTTTCTACCAGGTAACGCTCGTGCTCGCTTTGCAAATCAATGCCCCATTTATCTACTAAATATTGAAATTTCTTTTTCTTATTAGGAGCAGAATTTTTTAAAATCTCAATGGCTTCTGTATAAGTCAGTCTTTCAAAATCATTATTAATCACAAATTCCAGCTTTTCTATCAAACCCATTTCGCTGCGTTCATTCTGTGGTTTTTGTTTTTCTTCTTCTACCAATCTTGCAGCTAAAAAATCCAAATCTTCACGATTATTTTCCAATGCATATTTGATAATATATTTAATAAACTCTTCTGCCAGATTCATGTCATCTTCCAAATCTGAAAATGCCATTTCAGGCTCAATCATCCAGAATTCTGCAAGATGGCGTGCGGTATTGGAATTTTCGGCGCGAAATGTAGGCCCGAAGGTATAAACATCACCCAGAGCCATTGCTGCAAGCTCTGCTTCTAATTGTCCGCTCACTGTCAGATTCGTTGGCTTTCCAAAAAAATCTTCTTTATAATTAATGCTTCCATCTTCATTTTTTGAAGGTTTTCCCAAATCAAAAGAAGTTACATGAAAAGTTTCGCCGGCGCCTTCTGCATCAGAAGCAGTGATGATTGGCGAATGGAGATAAATGAACCCTTTTTTATTAAAAAAATCATGAATCGCAAAAGCAAGTGAGTGCCTGATTCTAAAAATCGCTCCAAAAGTATTGGTGCGAAAGCGCAGATGCGCGATTTCCCTTAAAAATTCAAGGCTATGTTTTTTTGGTTGAAGGGGAAATTTTTCCGCATCACTGTCACCGAGTACTTCTGCTTTTTGTGCTTTTAATTCCACTTTTTGGCCTTTGCCGAGTGAAGGAATTAAAATTCCTGTTATTTTTAATGCTGCGCCTGTAGTAATCCTTTTTAAAAGAGCATCATCAAATTTGCCGAGCTCCAGTACAATCTGCAGATTGGAATTGGTACTACCGTCATTTAATGCAATAAATTGATTGTTTCTGAAAGTTCTGACCCAACCCATTACAGTTAACTCCTGGTTTAAAAAATCACCTTCCAAAACTTCTTTAATGCGCGCTCTTTTGTTAAACATTTCTTTTTTTTTAGAAACGCAAATATAAAGTAACGACATAGAATTTTTGGCGTAATCCTTGTTTTATCAGTATTTTAAGAGTGAAAAGCGTCTATTGTTCAGTCATTTTAGGAGCAGTATATAAAAAGAAAAAAATTTCTTGTTTTATTATTTTAATGTAATATTGCATCAGATTAAAGCTGACTAGTTTTCCTTTTGCTACGATTACATCAGTATTAACAGAATCCATTCCAAATAAAAATATCAAATTTTAGATTTTACAACTCAATTAGTGTTTTTGACTATTAATCTATACGTCTCTTTATGTACGACATCCTTCAACTGAACGATATGCTCGTTCCGGAGTTGCTTGATATTGCTGAGCAACAAAATATAACCGACGCAAATAATTTAGAAAAGCAGGAATTAATTTATAAAATTCTTGACAAACAAGCATCTATGACACCTGATGAAAAGAACGATAAAAAAGAAACTGCTGCAGAAAAACCAAAGCGGAAACGCATTGTAAGATCTGCTGCAAAAAAAGAAATTGCCGGTGACGTACCGGAGGATGAACCTATGGCTGAAGAAAAGCAACCAAAGGCAAAAAAAGCGGAAGAAAAGAAAAAGCCGGTGAAGAAACAAAAAGAGGAAGTTGCGGTAAAACCGGAATTTGATTTTTTTGATACCGACGATGATGAAGATGACCATGTAGAACGCCTTGCCGACCCGAAAACAATCGCTCCTGCATTAATAGAATTACTGAAAAGTGAAGATGAGGAAGAAGCGGAGATCATGCCTCCATTACCGCCTTCAAATGGCTATGGCCATCATCAGAAAAATACCTTCGGCCAGAAAAAAGAGCCCACATTTAATATTGAATTTGACGGAATTATCCTCGCAGAAGGCGTACTGGAAATGATGCCGGATGGTTATGGATTTTTAAGAAGCAGCGACTATAATTATCTTTCTTCACCCGATGATGTATATGTATCGCCATCGCAAATTAAATTGTTTGGGTTAAAAACCGGCGATACCGTTTATGGCTCTGTTCGCCCGCCAAAAGAAGGTGAAAAATATTTTGCTTTATTAAAAGTAGAAACGATCAATGGGAAAGGTCCGGATGAAGTTCGCGACCGTGTTCCATTTGATTATTTAACACCGTTATTTCCTTATCAAAAACTGAATTTATTTTTAGGACCAAATAATCTTTCTACCAGGATTATTGATTTGTTTACACCAATAGGAAAAGGCCAGCGTGGATTGATTGTTTCGCAGCCAAAGACCGGTAAAACGATGTTGCTGAAAGAAATTGCCAATGCAATCGCAGCCAATCATCCTGAATGTTACCTGATGATAGTTTTGGTAGATGAAAGGCCTGAAGAAGTTACCGATATGGAACGCAGTGTGAAAGCGGAAGTCATTGCTTCTACTTTTGATGAGCCTGCTGAAAAACACGTGAAAGTGAGTACCATGGCTTTGCAGAAAGCAAAACGTTTGGTAGAATGCGGACACGATGTAGTGATTTTATTGGATAGTATTACGCGTTTGGCTCGTGCACATAATACCGTTTCTCCCGCAAGCGGAAAAGTTTTATCTGGTGGTGTGGAAGCGAATGCAATGCAAAAGCCGAAACAGTTTTTTGGTGCTGCACGTAAAATAGAAAATGGTGGTTCGCTTACCATTATTGCAACCGCTTTGGTAGATACGGGAAGCAAAATGGATGAAGTTATTTTTGAAGAATTTAAAGGAACCGGTAATATGGAACTTCAGCTTGACAGAAGATTGTCTAACAGAAGAATTTTCCCTGCCATTGATATTGTTTCTTCTTCTACACGCCGCGATGATTTATTACTTGATAAAGATGTGCTCCAGAGAATGTGGGTATTGCGCAATCATATGGCCGATATGAACCCTGAAGAAGCTATCAATACTTTGATGAAAAATATGAAAGGAACGAAAGATAATGCGGAGTTTCTGACTTCGATGAATGGATAACATTTTTTCTTGTGAAGAGAAAATAAGAATTCGTTTTATTTGTTTACTGTCTTTTAAAATAACAAAACCCGCTAAAATAGCGGGTTTTTATAATATCATATTGTTTACTCATGAATTAAAGAATCTTTTCATACTCAACTGGCATGATGTTTTGAAGGTTCAGATGTTTTGAAGCATTCATGATTTCTATTCCAATAATTTTATCACTTTCTCCAATATCTAAAACTATTTCGTCTGATACTCTTTTATTAATTATTTCTTTGTGATTTGAAGGCTCAATCATTAAATATAAAAGGTCTGTTTTGCTATCGTATTGTATCGTCATTGTTTAAAATTTGCCGTAAAAAACATAAACGGTAACCGTTATTAAATTTTGTTCTTCAATTAAGTAATATACTTCCACTTTTTTTTCTTCGTAATATTTTTGAAGTCTGTAATTATGGAAGGCAAACACTTTTGATTTTCCCAATTTTCCATATTTTCCTGAAATACTTTTTCCAGTTTCTAATACTTCTATAATTTCAGTTTCAGAAGCACCACGTTCCATTGCTCTTTCTATTGTATGCCGCGCAATCTGAAATTTCATTAAACTAAAGTTACTTATTTTATTTCAAATCCAGCTTTATCTGCAGTTCTTCCAATTGTTTTTCATCAATTGTAGAAGGTGCATCAATCATCACATCTCTTCCGGAATTGTTTTTTGGAAATGCAATAAAATCCCTGATAGATTCGCTGCCGCCAAGAATAGCACAAAGCCGGTCAAATCCAAATGCAATACCTCCATGTGGTGGAGCCCCATATTCAAATGCGCCTAATAAAAATCCAAATTTATGCTGCGCTTCTTCTTTACTCATTCCCAATGCTGCAAACATTTTTTCCTGTAGACCTCTTTGGAAAATCCTTATAGAACCGCCGCCGATTTCATTGCCATTTAAGACCATATCATACGCATTAGCTTTGATTTTTGAATAAGGATGTTCCAAATATTTTTCGGGGTTTTCAATCAGTGGATTGTTATTTATCATCACTTCAATATCTTCCGGTTTTGGTGAAGTAAACGGATGATGGCGAGCTACCCAGCGGTTGCTTTCTTCATCGTATTCAAACAATGGAAAATCCGTCACCCACAAAAGCTTGAATTCATCAGCTTTGCGCAAGCCTAATCTATCGGCCATATACAAACGTAAATCGCTGATGGCTTTTCGTGTACGTTCTTCTTTACCGGCAAGAATTAAAATTAAATCACCGGGTTTTGAATCACAGAAAGAAGCAAATTCTTTTAACTGTTCTTCATTAAAAAATTTATCAAAACTGCTTTTGAAAGTTCCGTCCGTATTTACTTTTATAAATGCCAATCCCTTCATGCCTATCTGCGGACGTTTTACCCATTCTACGAGTTCATCTGTTTGTTTCCTGGAATAATCACTACAACCAGGAACGGAAATCGCAACAATTGTTTCCGCATCATTAAACACCCCAAACTCACTATTCTTCATTGTTTCAAGAAAAATCTTATTTTCAGATTTTAGATTTTTTACCTTCATCTCAAACCTGATATCTGGTTTATCATTTCCATAATTCCACATCGCATCTTCCCAACTCATTCTTTGCACTGGTTCTGTGTAGTCAATATTCTTTACTTGTTTAAAAATATATTTAACCAAACCTTCAAACATTTGCAAAATATCTTCCTGCTCTACAAACGACATTTCACAATCTATCTGTGTAAATTCCGGTTGCCGGTCTGCACGCAAATCCTCATCACGAAAACATTTTACAATTTGATAATAACGGTCGTATCCACTTACCATCAGCAACTGTTTAAACGTTTGCGGAGATTGCGGAAGCGCATAAAACTCTCCGGGATTCATGCGGCTTGGAACCACAAAATCCCTTGCGCCTTCTGGTGTAGATTTAATTAAAAACGGCGTTTCAATGTCAATAAAACTATTCTGATACAAATAATCTCTTGTGGCCCGACCAACTGCGTATCTTAACTCAAGATTTTTCTTTACCGCATTTCTTCTCAAATCAAGATAACGATATCTCATACGAAGGTCATCGCCACCATCAGTATCATCCTGAATCGTAAATGGCGGAACTGCCGATTTATTCAGTACTTTATATTCTGAAACATTTATTTCAATATCACCGGTAGGAATATTTGGATTTTTATTACTTCTTTCAGAAACAATCCCTTTTACTTCAATTACAAATTCTCTTCCCAGCGGATTTTTGTCTAATTCTTCAGTTAGCTTTTCATTAAAAAGCAATTGCGTAATTCCATACCTGTCTCTTAAATCTATAAATGTGATGCTTCCAAATTTGCGGATTGTTTGTACCCATCCGGCCAATCTTACTTCTTTATTTTCATCTTTAATCCGCAATTCGCCACAGGTATTTGTTCTATACATTTTTTTATTTTTTTAAAGGGCTGCAAAGATATAGCTTATCACTTTTTTTGTCATGATAAAAAACAGTAAAGGTTTGTTTAATTTCGGTTTCTAAAAATTAAATTCAATTTGGAATCACCTGATATAAAAAGCAAATTACCGAAAACCGGACAAACGATTTTTACAGTAATGAGTGCACTTGCAGCAGAACGTAAAGCCATTAACCTGGGTCAGGGTTCACCCGATTTTCAAATGAATGAAGAATTAATTGATTTAGTAAGCAAAGCGATGCGGGATGGGCACAATCAATACACGCACCGGAATGGTTTATTGTCTTTGAGAGAAGCGATTGCCGAAAAAGTTCATTTTTTGTATAATACGAAAGTAGCCCCGGCAACAGAAATTATCATTACTCCCGGTGGTACTTATGCGATTTATACAGCACTCACGGCTGTTTTGAATCGTGGTGATGAAGTAATTGTTTTTGAGCCTGCATATGATAGTTATGTGCCAAATATTGAATTAAACGGCGCAGTTCCGGTTTTAATTCCACTTGTTTGTCCTGATTATAAAATTGATTGGGATTTGGTAAAAGAAAAAATAACACCGGCCACCAAAATGATTATGCTCAATTCTCCACATAATCCGACAGGAAGAATATTGGATGAAAATGACATTGCGCAATTAAGAAATATTATTGCAGGAACAGGAATTTTTATTTTGAGCGACGAGGTGTATGAGCACATTATTTTTGATTGCCGGCAGCATGAAAGTATTTTAAAATATCCCGATCTTTTTGAGCGCAGTTTTGTAACATTTTCTTTTGGAAAAGTATATCATTGTACCGGCTGGAAAACCGGCTATTGTATTGCCCCGGAGCCTCTGATGAAAGAATTTTTGAAAGTACACCAATACAATTGTTTTTGTACGAATTCACCCTTTCAGTTTGCACTTGCCACATTTCTGCAAAAAAATAATGAATATCTTTTGCTGGGAAATTTTTTGCAGGGCAAAAGAGACTACTTTCAAAACCTGATGTCAGAAACGAAATTCAAGCCTTTACCTTCTTACGGAAGTTATTTTCAACTATACAGCTATCAGTATTTAAGCGATGAAAGTGAAATTGATTTTGCCAAAAAACTTGCAATTGAAGCAGGCGTAGCAACGATTCCGGTTTCTGCTTTTTATCAAAATGGAAAAGATGATAAAGTATTGCGTTTTTGTTTTGCAAAAAAAGAAAATACACTTCGCGAGGCAGTTGAAAGACTGATTGTTTATCAGAACAAGTTTCTAATCTAAAAAATCAGAATCAATCTTATTTGTTCATTTACTGTAAAGTAAGCTGGTTATTTTGTCAAAAAAGTGTGGCAGTTGGGTAAATGATTCTCACATCGGTAAAAAAATCAACAAATTAACTGCGAAAGTGTTTTTTTTTAACGCCGGAATAATTTTCAGATTCATGGAATATATTTTGATAGCTTCTATATATCAAATTAAAAATCTTAAAAATTATTTTATGAAAAAGATCAGTTTAGCGTCAATAATAGCGGGCGCGCTTATTCTATCAGCCTGCAATGGGAATTCGAATAAAACTACGACCTCAGACACTACCGCGACAAGTACCACAAACGCAACAGATACCACCATGAACCACATGAACACCACTGATACCATGAATCGTAATGATACCATGAATCGGACTAATGCCGTTGCTTCGGTAGGAAAGGATGAACAGGATTTTGCCAAAGATGCAGCCGCCGGTGGAATGATGGAAGTGCAGCTTGGTAATATTGCCCAAAAAAATTCATCCACCAAAGCCATTCAGGATTTTGGCAAAATGATGGTTGATGACCATTCAAAAATCAATGATAATTTAAAAGATCTTGCTTCAAAAAAGAATGTAGCATTGCCTTCTACTGTTACCGAAAAGCAACAAAAAGACATCGACAAACTTAGCAAAGAAACAGGAACTGAATTTGACAAAGACTATGTGAATATGATGATTGACGATCATAAAAAAGATATTGCTGACTTCA
>DATILZ010000015.1:0-3130 GCA_035475995.1 Hanamia sp.
AAGCGGTAAAGTGTAAGTAGAACCTTCAACAGTTAACCCACGGAAATCATCTCCTGAACATTTATTGGAATCATTTTCATCATCCCCCCAGATATGAAATAATCCGAAATAATGGCCCATTTCGTGTACAACCGTCCGCGCTTTATTATAGCTTGAAGCATTGCAGGAACTAATTCCGAAACCAAGGATATTGCAAAAAATACCATCATCTGCAGGAACGCCGCTTCCCGGAATTTGCGTGTATCCTAAGGTTCCGTCATTATTGGCAATATTTCCTACCCAAATATTTATATAAGAATTTGGATCCCATGCATCTGCTCCGCCTAATGAAGCTCTTTTAATAGAATCGGTTACATTATTAGGATTGCCGGTTGTTGTGCTTGTTATCCGCTCTATTCCATTGGTGAGCGCTCCGGAAGGGGTTTTCCTGGCCAATACGAATTGAATCATTGAGTGGCCCCTTATAGCCTGGAAAGCAGCAGGGATATTCGTACTGTCAGCATTTAATCCTGCAAAATCAGCATTCAATGCAGCGATCTGCGATTGTACTACTTCCTCTGTGATCACATAAGGATTAGGAAGTACAATATGAAACACAACTGGTACATAAACGATACTTTGCAAACGTTTTGCAACACGCAATGTGTTTTTAGCCGGAATTTCTTTTGATAGTTTTTCAGCTAATATTTTTCTTTCAGGAAAGACGCGGAACAACATTTCTACACGTTGTTCAGTAGCGCACCTGGTAAATTCTGTAATGTTTTTTGCAGGCACCTGAGCCGTTTTTTTCTTTTGAGAAAAGCCATTGTACACAAGCAAGAACAGGCCGCCAATTATCAGAAAAATTTTTTTCAACACAAATATTGTTTTGAAAGATTGAGTGAAATATTTTTGATTAATTTTCAGATTGCAAAGTAGGAATTTAACTTCAAAGCAAAAGTTGAAACGAAAGATTTTATTTATTCTCTTGTCACATCCGGGAGACTACGATTACAAGAAGGCTTTAATAAGGAAGGAAATAAGATTTTAACTTATTTGCCCGGTTACTATAAAAAACTCGATTAACATGGCCTTCTAAATCGTTTTATTTTTCTCAGAGATGTAATTGCTGATATTTTGCAAGTTACCTTGCTATTACCTTCCTATTCCCTGATCCGGTTCCACTGCATTACCACTGCGTTAATTAATGCAGTGGTAATGCAGTGGAACACTATCAAATACGACTGAGGTAAAAGGAACCCATAAAGCAAAAGGGTTTCAGGTGAGGCACTTATGCCTGCAAGCTCTCCTTAGCGGTATCCTCTCCAACCACTCAAATTCGCATAGTAAAATAAAAGTTCCCGAAAAAGATTTTATTTATTCTCTTATCTTTCAAAAATATTTTAAAGCTTTCTGCATTTTATAAAAACAAATTATGGCATTTTTATCTGCAGAAACGTTTTTTAAGACCTTTACTATTTAAATAAAATTAAATGAAGAATATCAGGTTCCGTTTGATTGTAATGAATTTTTTACAGTTTTTTATTTGGGGCTCGTGGCTTATCACCATCGGTGCTTATTGGTTCCAGACGAAACACTGGTCAGGTACAGAATTCGGCGCCATATTTTCAACCATGGGAATTGCGTCACTATTTATGCCTTCAATTGCAGGAATTATTGCAGACAAATGGGTAAATGCTGAAAAGCTTTATGGCATATTTCATATTTGCGGTGCTATTGTTCTTTTTACCATTCCAATGGTCAATGATCCTTTTACATTGTTTTGGGTAATGCTTTTAAACATGATCTTTTATATGCCGACTATCTCTTTATCAATCGCCGTTGCTTATTCTGCTTTAAAAAGAAACGGGCAGGATGTAGTAACAGATTATCCGCCCATCAGGGTTTGGGGCACGATAGGATTTATTGTGGCGCTTTGGGTAGTAAGTTTGCTGCATATTGAAACCACCGCCGAACAGTTTTATGTAGCTTCCGGCGCCTCTTTGGTGTTGGGATTGTATGCTTTCACTTTGCCAAAATGCCCGCCTTTATTACAAACTAAAACAAAAAAATCTTTGATAGATGCTCTGGGACTTAATTCTTTTGTTTTATTAAAGAATAAAAAAATGGCCATCTTTTTTCTTTTCGCGATGCTGTTGGGGGCAGCGTTACAATTGACCAATGCTTATGGGGATACATTTCTTCATGATTTTGCAAATGTGGATAAATATAAAGGAATGATTGCGGTAAAATATCCTGCAATCATTATGAGTATTTCCCAGATATCTGAAACTCTTTTTATCCTGGCAATTCCTTTTTTCTTAAAAAGATTTGGGATTAAAAAAGTAATGCTCATCAGTATGTTGGCATGGTTTCTCCGTTTCGGATTATTTGCTTATGGCAATCCCGGTGACGGTCTTTGGATGATCATTCTTTCCTGTATTGTTTATGGAATGGCCTTCGATTTTTTCAATATTTCAGGTTCCCTTTTTGTAGAATCGCAAAGCGATCCCTCTATCAGGGCCAGCGCACAAGGGCTTTTTATGATGATGACAAACGGAGTGGGGGCGGTGTTGGGAAGTTCGATTAGCGGAATTGTTATTGACCAATTTTTTACTTATGCTGACAAAAGCAAAGACTGGCATGGCATCTGGATTTCCTTTTCATTGTACGCTTTAATCGTTGCTGTTTTATTTGTAATTCTCTTCAAACACAAGCATGTTCCGGAATTGATTGAAAAAAAATTACATCTGCCAGGGAAAATGATCATTGAAGAAAAATAAAAATAACTGCAATTTGATTGTAAAAGCTCCGTTATTAAAACAGATTTTTCAATTATTCCTTTGTTTGCTGCAAGCTATTTTTGGACTATAAATACTTAAATTCCTATCTTCATTTTTTTTTAATTAAATTGTAATAATGAATCTGGCACCATATATAGATCATACTTTATTAAAACAAACTACAACGCTTTCACAGGTTGAAAATTTATGCAAAGAAGCTTTAGAGTATAGTTTTACCGCTGTTTGCATTCCACCTTTATATGTAAAAAAAGCTAAAGAATTTTTAGGTGATTCGCAAATAAAAGTTGCTACCGTTATTGGCTTTCCATTAGGATATTGTGCAATAGAAGCGAAAGTTGCTGAAATTG
>DATILZ010000016.1:0-5315 GCA_035475995.1 Hanamia sp.
GCCACTAAAAAGAATATTTGTTTCTTTTCCTTCTTCTGTTACGGTAATGCTGATTGCGGCGCTGCCGATTAAATGCCCGTTGTTCACGTATAAAACACTTACATCTTTTGCCGGGTTAAATGGCTTATCATATTCGATAACTTCAAAGTGTTTTACCGACTTCATTACATCCTCGTGAGAATACAAAGGCGCATTAGGTTCCAGGTTATGTGCCGCTCTTTTTTTATTAATGTATTCTGTTTCATACGTTTGAATTTCAGCGCTGTCGTGAAGTAATATTTCCGCCAGTTCGCCTGTTGCCTGTGTGCAATAAATTTTTCCTTCAAAACCTTCTTTTACCAGTTTTGGCAACAATCCTGAATGGTCGATATGTGCATGGGAAAGTAATACAAAACTGATTGAAGCCGGATCAAATCCAAATTCGCTGTTTAACGGATCTGTATCAGCACCCATTCCCTGAAACAGACCACAATCCAATAAAATATTTATATCGTTTTTTAAAGACAACAAATGCTTTGAGCCGGTAACTGTACGTGCCGCTCCATGAAAAGACAGGTTCATTGATACGGTTAAAAGTTTGGAAAACTTTATTTTTTCAATTTGCTTTACTATTAATCTTTATATCCACCAGCATTTGTGGAATCACCTTTACTTGTATTCCTGTTGTGATGCCTTTCGTGTACATTATCAGCTATCTTATCCGGCTTTGCTATGTATTTTTCAGTCATTTCTTCATCTTTTTTCAAATCCTCATTTTCCATATCTGTAGATAAACCTGTTCCTTCGCTTTTGTTGCTGCCGCTTGGCTGCCCTTTTAAATCTTTCCTCATAAAATTCTTTTTTTGAGAAATCACACAATTGACATGCCATACTATTTATAGCTTTGCTAAATAATTTTTTGTGAGAATTCTTCTGTCAGTGTTTACAACAAACCAACAAATAATTGAAATTCTTATTTTTAAAAAATCAGTTTTATTTCTTTTGATCCTTTTTCTGATTTTTACAATCCTGATATCTTCAATGTGTTAATCTTCAATTATAAAAAGGTAAAAAGCAAATAACTTTAATGCCTGATGGTTTTGTAACTTCCAATTTCCAAACTTTTATAATGAATATTAAAAAATCAATTATTCTAAAACTTTTATTTGCCGGAATTTTCTTTTTGTTTTCTCAAAATATTTTTGCTCAATACAAGCCAACCTGGGAATCGCTGGATTCGCGTCCGGTACCGCAATGGTGGAAAGATGCAAAGTTTGGGATCTTTATTCATTGGGGCGTATATTCTGTGCCCGGCTATTCTAAAAAAGGAGATTATGCCGAATGGTATGAAAATGGGTTGCGCAATGGGGATTCAGCACGAATAAAATATCAAAAAGAAAATTATGGCAACCGCACTTACAATGATCTGGTAAATGATTTTCATGCGGAATTATTTAATCCTGATGAATGGGCAAAACTGATTGAAAAATCCGGAGCAAAATACGTGGTGCTCACTTCCAAACATCACGATGGGTTTTGTTTGTGGCCAAGCAAAGAAGCAGACCGGGATTGGGGATTTCCGTGGAATGCAGTAACTGCTGGTCCTCACAAAGATTTATTGGGCGAACTTTTTAAAGCAATTCGCAAAACTTCTGTTCATCCCGGCATGTATTATTCCTTGTATGAATGGTACAATCCTTTGTGGTTAACGGATAAGAATAAGTATGTTTCGGTGCACATGTGGCCACAAATGAAAGACCTGATTAATACTTATAAGCCTGATGTTTTCTGGACGGATGGCGGGTGGGATGCACCTGCATCCACCTGGAAATCGCAGGAATTTCTTGCCTGGCTTTATAATGAAAGTCCGGTGAAAAATTCCATTGTTACTTATGACAGATGGGGTAGTGGCGTTCGCTTTCATCACGGCGGTGTTTATACGCCCGAATACCAGCCGGACCTGGATTTTGAAGATCATCCATGGGAAGAAAGCCGTGGAATGGGAGCCAGCTATGGATACAATCGCAATGAAGATTCATGGGATTATAATTCTGCGCAATCATTGGTTTTGCAACTGGTAGATAAAGTAAGCCGTGGCGGAAATTTTTTGTTGGATATCGGTCCTGATGCGCATGGAAAAATTCCTCCCATTATGCAGGAAAGATTATTGCAAATAGGCGATTGGATGAACATCAATTCGGAATCTATTTATAGCACGGTAAGATGGAAAATTTCTTCACAATGGAGTGAAGGAAACAGGAATTATAAGCCTGGGAAAAATGAAGACCCGGTTTTGAAAATAACTGTTAATCCTGATTCAGGCTATGCCGTAAAGGAAGTTTTTTATACCTATAATCCAACCACTAATTCTTTATATGCAATACTTCCAAAATATCCTTCTGATAAAAAAATGGTTTTAAAAGATTTACAATTACCAGCGGGAACCGTTATTAATTTTCTCTCAACAAAAGAAAATCTGCAATGGCAACAGCAAGGAAATAATGTGCTTGTTTCTTTTCCTGATTATGAACCAAATAAAATAAAAGCGCCTTATGCTTTTGTATTGAAAATTTCAAATTTTGGAAGATTTGCTCCAAAGCCGAAGATGAATATTTCGTATGAAAAAAATTCTTTGAACCCGCTTATATCTTTTAATAAAAATAGCGATTCTCAGATTTATTATACCATTGACAGCAGTACGCCAACAAATAATTCAATTTTGTATTCTAAGCCATTTACTTTAAATAAAACTTCTGTAATCAAAGCCGTCGCAATTGAGCCAAATGCTTTACCATCCACTGTTTCAACAGAAAACGTAAAAGTAAGTCATTGGATGAAATCCGAAAAAGCAAAAAAACTTCAACCTGGAATTTCCTGGAAATATTATGAGCCTGAAGGGAAAATTTCTTTGGAATCCATTCAAAATTCTCCTGTAAAAAAAGAAGGGATTGCGAATACCATTTCTGAAAAAGTAAAACAACGGGAAGATAAATATGCTTTGCAATTTGATGGATACATTAAAATAAATGATGACGGTATTTACACTTTTTCAACAGTTTCAGATGATGGCAGTAAATTGTTTATTGATGGTGAAGAAATTGTAAACAATGATGGTGAGCATGGCGCTGTAGAAGTATCTGGCAAAGCGGCTTTGAAGCAAGGTTTACATAAAATAAAAGTAGTTTATTTTGATAGCGGCGGTGGAAATGAATTGAGTGTTTATTGGTCATTTGCAAATAAAGAAAAAGTGCCGATTCCTGCTAATGCGCTTTTTCATTAAACTTCTTTTTACAAAATAGAAAACCCTTTATTGTTGCTCTGCTGAATAATTTAATAGTGAAATAATTAAATAATTAATAATGAATAAAAAACTATTCCTCCTTTGGTTATTACTGATTCCATTTTTCGGAATCGCTCAACAAAAAGTAAGTATCATTCCGCAACCAGTAAGCCTTTCAGTGCAGGATGGATATTTTACCATCGATAAAAACACTTCGATTATTTTTAATAATAAAGAAAGTGATTTGCATCATGCTGCCAATTTTTTCAATGCCTTTGTAAAAAATATCTCAGGAGAAACTTTGCCTTTTAATATCAAAAAAAATAAATCTATTTTTCTTGAAATAAAAAAAACAGACAAGATTGGCGATGAAGGTTATCTGCTCGATGTAACGCCCAATTCAATAAAAATTATAGCAAATGATAAGGCAGGAATTATTTATGGAATGCAATCTCTTTTTCAAACTTTGCCTCAAATTCGCACCAATGCCGCATTAGAAGTGCCTTGCATGAAAATTACGGATTATCCGCAATTCAAATGGCGTGGAATGCATCTCGATGTTTGCCGCCATTTTTTTTCTCCGGATATGATAAAGGAATACATTGATTTATTATCAGAATATAAATTCAATACATTTCATTGGCACCTCACCGATGATCAGGGATGGCGACTTGAAATAAAAAAATATCCAAAACTTACATCAATAGGAGCATGGCGTGCAGATAGGCGTGGAATACCGTGGAGAGAGAGCCAGCCAATACAACCAGGAGAGGCAACTCCCTATGGCGGATATTATACACAAGAGCAGGTTCGTGATATTGTCGCTTATGCAAAAGAAAGAAATATCAATATTGTTCCTGAAATAGAAATGCCGGGACATTCGGAAGCTGCCATTGCTGCTTATCCGTGGTTGTCATGCGCACAACAGCCACAGACAACTATCACCGGCGGCGTTTATCCTAAAAATTTTCAATCCAATTATTGTCCGGCAAATGACAGCGTTTTTGTTTTTTTAGAAAATGTTTTGAAAGAAGTAATGCAATTATTTCCTTCAAAATATATTCATGTGGGCGGTGATGAAGTGGATAAAACTCCATGGAAAAATGATCCAAAATGTCAGGCTTTGATGAAGAAATTGGGCGATACAAGTGAAGATCAGTTGCAG
The DNA here is from genome assembly GCA_035475995.1 of Hanamia sp. GTDB lineage: Bacteria > Bacteroidota > Bacteroidia > Chitinophagales > Chitinophagaceae > Ginsengibacter. The sequence continues at coordinate 4,425 of DATILZ010000016.1, forward strand.
AGTTATTTTATTCAGAGAATAGAAAAATTTTTAATTGCAAATCATAGAAAATTAATCGGGTGGGATGAAATATTGGAAGGCGGCCTGGCCCCGGAAGCAACCGTAATGAGCTGGCGTGGCGAAAGTGGCGGTATTCAGGCTGCAAAGATGCATCATGATGTAGTAATGACTCCGGGAACGCCCCTTTATTTTGATCATTACCAGGCTGGCCCTGCGGGTGAACCGCTTGCTATTGGCGGGTTTAATACATTGAAAATGGTATATGACTATTATCCCGTTCCCAAAGAACTGGATTCTTCAGAAGCCAAATATGTGTTAGGTGCACAGGCAAATGTGTGGGCAGAATTTATTTCATCGCGTCGACATTTGGAATACATGGTTTTGCCAAGAATGCTCGCACTTTCAGAAGTTTTGTGGACGCCAAAAGCAGAAAAAAATTATACGGATTTTTATCATCGTTTGCAAAATCAGTTCAGGGCATTTGATGAAAAAGGGATTAATTATTGTCCAGGAAATTTTACGGTTGCTATAAAACCAACTTCACAAAACGGAAGATTATTGGTAACACTTTCTTCTGAGATCCCCGATTCACAAATTTATTATACAACCAATGGCAGTGATCCGGATGCAACCAGTAATAAATATGAAAATCCAATTGCAATAGATTCTTCTGTTATTTTAAAAGCGGTAATTGTAATGAATGGAAAAGTGATGGGTGTAAAACCGGCAGAACAAAAATTCGTGATGCACAAAGCCGTTGGTAAAAATGTAACTTATACAAATCCGGTGAGTAAATATTATCCTGCTGATGGCCCCAATACTTTAACGGATGGCGTAAGAGGCACGACAGCTGTAAATAGGTACTGGCATGGATTGCAGGGAAAAGATCTG
>DATILZ010000017.1:0-2435 GCA_035475995.1 Hanamia sp.
TCTTAAAAATTAAATGAGCTTTTAGAAAAAATTACATGAAGATTAGTTACAATTGGTTGATAGAATATTTGCCGGTAGATGAAGAGCTATCCAAAATTATTGCCAACCCTCAAAAAATAGCAGAAATCCTCACTTCTGTCGGACTGGAAGTAGAAAATCTTGAAAAATACGAACAGGTAACAAATGGTTTGGAAGGATTGATCATCGGCGAAGTTTTGAGCTCCGAAAAACATCCTGATGCGGATAAATTGAAAATAACCAGCGTGTCTAACGGGCATGGTGAAACGTTGCAGATTGTTTGTGGCGCTTCAAATGTTGCAGCAGGACAAAAAGTAATTGTGGCCCCCGTTGGCACTAAATTATTCCCCGTTTCAGGAGAACCTTTTACCATAAAAAAAGCAAAAATCCGTGGTGTGGAAAGCAACGGAATGTTATGCGCAGAAGATGAGATCGGATTGGGCAACAGCCATGAAGGAATTATTGTTTTGCCGCAAAATGCAATTCCCGGAATGCTGGCAAGTCAATATTATAATTTATACCACGACTGGATTTTTGAAATTGGCCTCACGCCAAACAGAATGGATGCCATGAGCCATATTGGCGTTGCAAAGGATGTGTGCGCCTACATTTCGCATCATTATAAAAAAAATATCAGGCCGATTTCGCCTTTCAAAAATAAATTTAAAGCAGATAATCATTCTAAAAATATAGAAATAGAAATCAAAAATCCTGCAGATTGCGAACGTTATGCAGGAGTTACCATTTCAGGAATAACGGTTTCAGAATCGCCCGATTGGTTGAAAAATAAATTGAAAAGTATCGGCCTTCGGCCCGTGAATAATATTGTTGACATTACGAATTTTATTTTGCACGAAACCGGCCAGCCGCTTCACGCTTTTGATTTAGATAAAATAAAAGGAAATAAAGTAATTGTAGAAACTCTTCCTGAAGGAACACCTTTTATCACACTGGATGAAAAAGAAAGGAAACTGAGCAGCAGCGATATTATGATTTGCAATGGCGACAACAAACCGATGTGTATTGCCGGCGTTTTTGGCGGATCGCATAGTGGAGTTTCTTCTACCACAACAAACTTATTTTTAGAAAGTGCTGTTTTCAATCCTGCATCAATCAGAAGATCTATGTTGTTGCATAATTTAAGAACAGAAGCAGCGGTTCGTTTTGAAAAAGGAATTAACATTGACCTTACTGTAGAAGTGCTGAAACGGGCGGCTATGCTCATCAAAGAGATTGCGGGCGGAAATATTTCTTCTGAAATCAGAGATGTTTATCCGGTAGTACGTAAGAAAAAAGAAATTTCTCTATCGAATCATTATTTAAAAAAGATCAGCGGAAAGAATTATCATCCTGATACGATCAAAAATATTCTCACCTCTTTAAATTTTACTATTTTAAGAGAAGGAATAGATAATATACAAGTTGCGGTTCCTTACAGCAATCCAGACATTACCATTCCTGCAGATGTCATTGAAGAAATTATGCGCATTGATGGATTGGATAATATTGAAATCCCCGCTTCCATAAATATGTCGCCGGCGATAGATACGGGTTTAAAAAATGCTTTACAAAAAGAAAAAATAATTAGCTGGCTTACCGGAAATGGCTTTCATGAAATATTTACCAATTCTATTACCAACAGTAAATATTTTAATAATGAAACCCTTGCTGAGACTGTAAAAATAATCAATAGCCTGAGCGAAGGATTGAACGTAATGCGGCCTTCGATGCTTCCAACAGGCCTGGAATGCGTATCTTATAATCTGAACAGGAAAAATAATAATTTACTGTTTTTTGAATTTGGAAAAACTTATTCTAAAATTGAAAATGAATATCACGAAAAACAAAACCTTGCTTTATATTTTACCGGAAATAGAAATGAACTGAGCTGGAATTCTGCAGCAAAAAAAATTGATATTTATTTTGTAAAAGGAATTGCTGAAGCGATTTTTTCTTTAGCTGGAATTCGGAATTATCAATTTACTGTTTCTCAAAATAAGGAGTTAAATGAATGTTTAGTTTCTTCGGTAAATGGCGTAACCCTTGGAGTTTCCGGAAGTGTGAAGAAATCCGAACTGGAAACTTTTTCCATAAAACAACCGGTATTTTATTTTTGTATTGACTGGGATAAATTGATATCATTTACCGATGACAAGGATATTTCTTTTGAACCAATTTCAAAATTTCCTCAGGTACAAAGAGACCTTTCAATTCTTATTGATAAAAATATTTCTTATGGTGAAATTGAAAATGTGGTAAAGTCTTTGCATATTAAGAAGCTGAAAAATATTCAGTTGTTTGATGTGTTTGAAAATGAAAAACTGGGGCAAAATAAAAAATCTCTTGCCATAAATTTTACTTTTCTCGACAAAGAAAAAACAATGACTGATGATGAAATAGAAACAATGATGAATAAA
>DATILZ010000018.1:0-2746 GCA_035475995.1 Hanamia sp.
ATAGAAAATGTATCCAAATTGATGAAGCTCTTTCATGCATTTCATGTAGGTGCTTCTGGAGCCAATTCCGGTAATACTCATCACGTCATCCCTTTTAATGTAGAAGGGGTTATGAAACCGGTTATAATTCCAGTACTGGAACAAGGCAATATAAAGACTCACATGGTTTGCATTGAAGCGCCTGTCGCGCTTCACATGCTGAAATAAAAATGCATGTAGATGGCGGATGTAATTCATCATTCTTGTTTTAAATGTTTAAAAAAAATGATAGAGCCGGGGTACACAAAAGGACGGCTCTATCAGGGTGGTTTTTCGCTTACTTCTTACTTCTTGCTACTTTCTACTTTCTACTTACTTCTTTCTACCTTCTTCCACTTTCAGCAACAACTGATTGACATAGTCCTGGTCATAATAAAGGATTCCTCCAACTTTGGAATATTTCAGCGTTCCGTTGAGCCGCAATGTTTGAAGGGTACCCGAAGAAATTTTCAGCAGCCTTCTTACTTCATTAGATTTCAGCCATCTTTTGTAAGGGACGCCATGGTATTTTTGAAATATTTCCTGGATCTCTGAAAGAATTTGTTCTTTAAAATTCTTCAGATCGTCTGTGGTGATTACCTGTAGTGCCATAAAATTTGAATTGATTTGTTGAGGGCACAAAACAAGGTGAATAGCAAACATCAGAACAGTGAAGGGGGTGAATTCACCCTGCATAAGTTATTGAAGAATAGCCGGTTCGGATTTTAAAATTGTTTTGGTAAGGGGCGAGCATACAGCTTTCCGCTTTCAGCCTGACAAAAATCAGGTGGCTTATTTGCATTTATAAATTTTTATTTTATATTAGCGCTGGCTTTTAAAAGTTTTACCCTGCAAATGACCTCACTAACTCCAAATACTATTGGTTTTTTCATCTTCGAGTCAGTAAGTATCCGCTGCCAATATCCCTGATTCTCTCAACGCGGATAAAGAAAACGACAGAAACTAAAACTACTTCCAATCCTTTAAAAAGATAATAACGATTGCTTCTGACCAGGAGTAACATTGCTATCCTTTTGATTTAAACCACTATTAATCCTATGGAATATTCATACGAACGCTTGGAAACATTGATCAGTTGTTTTGAAAAAACGCACAAAAAGCCAAATGATATTTTCGTTCCGGATCTCAATTCCTACAAAGAACTCTTCCTCAGGGAAACGATGAATTTGAAAACGTACCTTACCAGTAAGTCTTTTCCAATAGAGAATGAAAGAAACTTTGAACTGCTTGTTCATGAATATCAATCACTGTTAGCATTATGGCTTGATCATCTTTTCCAGGTTCAGAGTAAAGGAAAGTGCAAAAATTCAAAGGTAGTTTTTGAAATGATAACCGAAGAATTGCAGAAGTTACTTGCATATATTTATGAGCGTTATGAAAGATTTTTTAATCTTGATGAAAAGGTCCCCGAGATTTCGTTGAAGCAAATTCGTGAAGGATTAAAAGATAGCGTTCAGAAACTCCGTAATCATTTATTAAAGGAGTGCTTAAATGAAACTCTGGTAGAATTGGCGCTTTCCCCTTTATTGGATATTCTGAATAGTGAGCAAAATAAGAAAATAACCTACCGGAATTTATTCTATTCCAAAAGAATAGAAAAGGCGCTTGCAAATTTTAATAAGGAAAAATATACAGGAAGCGGTTGTGAGGATAAACCGATGATAGAACTGATGGTACTGATGAATTATAATAATACTGAGGCATACAATTTTATCAGTAATAAAATTTTCTGCAATATTGAAATGTCAGAGACTATTGAAAAAAAAATAGACAAACTCCGGTTTTTTCTAAAGGAGATTAATCAATTTAAAGAAAGACCAAACATTGCCTATAAGAAATTTCCACTTTCATTGAAGGAACAAATTGTTGGATGGATTTCAGAAGAAATTGGTTACCAGGCTAAAGGCTCCTTGCCTCATCAAACAACTGCGGAAGCCAAAGAAAAAACAATGCCCCAGGAAGATAAACTTCATTTATCTATCCCCGGTGATGTGACTGCAATCATTGCGCGGGCTTTAAAGGATAACAATGTAATAACCAACAGGCATAAAACGGAAGTCTTTAAAAATCTGTCAAAATATGTCAGTACCAAACATGCAGAAACCTTAAGTGTGAACAGTCTTATCAAAAAAAGCTATGATCCTGAACGAAGAGCCAAAGACGCTGCTATTGATGTTTTGCATCAGCTGATAAAAACGATACATGAGTATTAATATGCATTAGTTATTTAGTACGTCATTGCGAGGCGCATAAAAGTATCATCGTTTTTACTGAAAGTTTCCTGCGCCCTGGCAATCTCCTCGTAATCACAGTTCTAATCTTCTTTCACACATTTCATTAAATCATTTTCAATAACATAAGAAACAATCTCATGCTGATGATGATAATTGAAACCTTTTAATTTTTTATGCCGGTTATATACTTCTAACTCCAGCAGATCATGTCACTCAAAGCCATCACATTTCTCCTAAATTGTTGTTCATAATAATTGCTTTAAGATTTTAGAATTGCTTTTTCTTATTCTTTCGTCCAAAATTCCTTTAAACAAATCACCTTTTTTTTCTAATCTTTCAGTAATTGTATTTACAGTGAAGTCGGAAGGATTTAATTTTGATGTTACTTCTTTCCATTCTAACGGAGTAGATACTGTTGGCAGCTTTGCCGGTCTTACCGAATAGGCTGCTGCGATGGTGTCCGCTTCATCATT
>DATILZ010000019.1:0-3581 GCA_035475995.1 Hanamia sp.
AGATGTTCCTTCTAATTCGCATCTTGACTTTGATATAGTAATGTCTCTGGAAAATTATAAAGATATAGGCATTATGAAAAAATGGATCAACAATGGCCTTTACACATACATTGAATTAGATCCGCATACCACCCAGTTACAATTGGAAAAACAGTTTCCTGCATTTATGCAAAAATACATGGGAAGTGATATGCGGAAATTCGGTTTTAATTTTTCTCTCACACTTACTCCCTTAAAAGATATTTATTTTGAGAATGGGGCTTTTGACGGTGTAAAACATGGCGATAAGACCGTGGTTTATATTTTTCTTTCAATAGCGATTTTAATTCTGTTGATTGCCTGTATCAATTTTATGAACCTCTCAACCATTCGCGCAGCGGAGCGGTCTAAGGAGGTGGGATTAAGAAAAGTATTGGGCGCATTGCGCAAAAGCCTTATCTGGCAATTCATTGGCGAATCTGTATTGCTTGCTGCCATTTCATGCATTATTTCTATTGGCTTGTTATTGCTGGTAATGCCCTGGTATAATCAGTTACTCGGTTACTCCTTAACAGTTTCCTGGCAAACTACTCCTGTTTATTTGTTTTTAATTGGTGTGATGCTCATTGTTGGTTTTTTAGCCGGCAGTTATCCCGCATTTGTTTTATCCGCTTTCTCACCGGTTCAGGCATTGAAAGGAAAATTGAAATTGGGTAAAGGCGGCTCTTCATTCAGGCAGGCGCTGGTGGTGGTGCAGTTTTGCATTTCTGTTTTTCTGATTGTAGGAACCATCATTATTTCGAAACAGATGAACTACGTAAAAAATAAAAAACTGGGTTATAACAAAGAGCAAACCGTAATAGTGCCGATTGATAACAATGATATTTATAAAAATATGCAATCGTTTAAAACCGGTTTACAAAATCAGTCCGCCGTACAATCGGTATCATTGATGTCAGGGGCGCCGGGTGGATTTTTTGATTCTTATTCATTTGACGTGGAAGGTCATAATGAAAGGATGACAGCAAACACTGAATTTGCAGATTTTGAATTTGTAAAAACATTGGGATTGAAAATTATTGCAGGCAGAAATTTTTCGGCTCAATTTCCTACCGACAGCACGGATGCGGTTGTGTTGAACCAAACAGCTGCAACAAAATTTGGATGGACTCCGGAACAGGCTATTGGAAAATGGTTGCAAAATACTGTACGTGATTCAGCCAAACGAAAAGTAATTGGCGTAGTTGAAGATTTCAATTTTCAATCCCTGAAAGAAAACATCAATGCGCTTGTTATTTCTCCTTCAAGCGACCGGCGTGTGGCATTAATAAAACTTAGCTCCGGAAATATCCCGGCTGGTTTAAACCTGATAAAAAAAGAATATGCCATGGCCGCTCCCGGCTATCCTTTGGAATATAAATTTTTGGATGAGCAGTTCAATGAAATGTATAAGAAAGATTTGCGGCAGCAAACGATCCTTTCTGTGTTTGCCGGGCTTGCCATATTTGTTGCATGCCTTGGTTTGTTTGGCCTTGCTTCATTCACTGCCACAAAAAGGTATAAAGAAATCGGGGTAAGAAAAGTTTTAGGTTCATCAGTAAAAGGAATCGTCATTTTATTATCAAAGGATCTATTGAAACCCGTTATTATTGCTACCTGCATAGCCATGCCGATAGGATATTGGGCCATGAGCAGGTGGCTGCAAAACTTTGCTTTCAAAACATCACTGGACTGGTGGGTTTTTGCATTGGCCGCCCTTATAACCTTTTTAATCGCATTGCTTACTGTTTGTATAAAAGCAATGAAAGCAGCAACAGTAAATCCGGTAAAGAGTTTGAGAAGTGAGTAGTTAATGCAAAAAAGTAATTCAGACATTAAAAAATCATATATCAGAAATCAAATTTTATGTTCAAAAATTATTTCAAAGTTGCTTTTCGGAATCTCTGGAAAAATAAAGTTTTTTCATTTATCAACATTATGGGATTGACTGTAGGAATGACAGCCTGTTTTCTTATTTTTCTCTATGTAAAATTTGAATTAAGTTATGATTCATTTCATACGAAAGCGGATCGGATCTACCGGATAGTAAGTGATATTAAAACGCCGACCGAAGTAATACATGCAAGTGGTCCTGCATGGGCCGTGGCGCCAAATGCAAAAGATGAATTTCCTGAAATAGAAAGTTTTGTACGTATTACCAATGATAATGTGCTGATAAAAAAAGGCGACATAAAATTTCAGGAAGAAAATGCAGCATGGGCCGACTCCGCATTTTTTAAAGTATTTGATTTTAAATTACTGAAAGGCAATCCCACTACAGCTTTGAAAGAACCTTTCAGTGTTGTCTTTTCCGAAACTGCTGCAAAAAAATATTTTGGAAAGACAGATCCAATGGGGCAAACGTTATTAATTACAGGTGATAAACTTCCTGCGAAAGTAACCGGGATCATGAAAGATATTCCTGGTAATTCACAAATAAAAGCTGATGTGGTTTTATCGATGAGAACTATCACCCAAAAGTTTAATCAGAAACTTGACAGTCAATGGGGAAACTATGGTGCCAGTGCCTATATTTTATTAAAACCAGGAACGAATGCAAAATTTCTGCAGAAAAAATTCCCTGCCTTTCTTGAACGGCGCGATGGTGCAGAAATGAAAAAGATGCAAATGTATCCTACTCTTTTTCTTGAACCTTTAAGAGACGTTTATCTTTATTCCACCAGGGATGACAGCAAAACAGGTCATATCACCAACGTGTATATTTTCTCAATCGTAGCCATATTTATTTTATTGATCGCGTGTTTCAATTTTATCAATCTTACTACAGCGCGATCGGCCGAAAGAGCCAAAGAAGTTGGGATTAGAAAAGTGGTGGGTGCAGGTAAAAAGCAACTGGCAGCACAGTTTCTGGGCGAATCGGTTGTACTGTGCCTGATTGCTTTTGTACTAACATTTTTCTTTTCCTGGCTCTTGCTGCCTTTGTTTAACCAGTTGGCCGGAAAAACAATCAGCAACGGAATTTTTGATCATTGGAACTATCTCGTGCTTCTCTTTTTTGCCTCTATTGGAATTGGGTTGCTGGCAGGGATTTATCCGGCATTGGTTTTATCCTCTTTTAAACCGATTGTTGTTTTAAAGGGACGGTTTGCAACAGGAACCCGGGGTATCATTTTAAGAAAAGGATTGGTAATTGCGCAATTCACCATTTCTATTGCATTGATCATTGCAACAATCATTGTTTATAACCAGCTAAATTTTATGCGAAACCAGGATTTGGGGTTTAGTAAAGACCAGATAATGGTAATAGATACAAATGGTGATCCTGCTAAAAATACTTTTGAGCAGACGATAAAAGAATTGCCTGATGTAAAATCGGTATCGATGTCTGGCAGCGTTCCCGGTGGTGGAAACCCCGGCGCTTATTCTGAAATAGAAAATAAAAAAGGCGATATGCAAATTGCCAATCTCGATTTATATTTTGTAGGCTTTAATTTTATCAATCAGTACAAAATAAAGATGGTGGCCGGCCGTAGTTTTTCAAAAGATTTTGCCACAGACACTACGCAGGCAATGGTTTTAAATGAAGCAGGGGTAAAATTATT
>DATILZ010000020.1:0-7354 GCA_035475995.1 Hanamia sp.
AAATATCGCCTTTTTTTAATTTTCTGGAATCCGTTTCTATAGAAGGAAATTGACCGTAAATTTTATAAATGTCTTCAATATTCATTTAGCAAATTTAGGTTTTTGAATTTCTAAGTTTGCCGGATTATTTAAAATTATAGAGTTTTATAGGTTGAAATATTTTGATTCTTGCTTGTAAGCGTAAAGAAAGTTTGCAGTTTTACTCGGGTTCATTTTTAATCATAAGATTATCACTTAATTTAAAAGTAACAGGTACTAAAACATAAGAATTTACCGCATGTCCATTTTGTGTTCCGGCATTCCATACGGGCCCTTTCTTTATGGCATTTACAGCCACATCTGCTAATTCTGTTCCTTTCATGTTAATCGCCTGTACATCACTTACTTTGCCATCTTTGCTTACAATAAAGCGAACTTTGCAAGTGCCTTGATTATTTTTATCTGACATCAGTTCATTACCATTTTTTTCAAAAACACGCGAAATATATTTTAGCCAGGCAGTTTGTCCGCCGGGAAAACTTGCTGTTTTTTCAATCTTTGTAAAAACTTTTTCAATTACCGGTGGACTAAAACTCACAGGTGGGTTAGTTGTAATAGAAGAATATTTCTGTTTTCCAGGATTTATCAATGTTACCGGTTGCAATCTGTAAGATGCAACTGTATGTCCGTTTTGGGAAGCTGGAATCCATTTAGGTCCTTCTTTAATAGCTTTTACAGCTATTTGTGCAAGTTTGGTCCCCTGCATTGTTGTAGCTTTTACATCACTTACACTGCCATCAGTATTTACGATAAATCTTACAACACAAGTTCCATAATCCACATTGGTAAAAGTATCAATGGAGGCTTGGATTTGGCGGGTAATATATTTTAACCATGTGCTTTGTCCACCCGGAAATGATGCCTCGTTTTCTACTTTTGTGAAAACTTTGCCGGGTATTGTATCTTGTTGATTTCCAGTAACAGGTTTTACGTTAAATGGCTTCATTTTGATTTGAATTATGCCATTCTTTCCTTTTTTTCCATATATTTTTTTCGCACTTTCTCCTGTAAGAATACTGATAGATTCTATCTTGTTTGGATTTATTTTTTTCATTTCGTTCTGTGAAATTTCTTTACCATCAACATAATAAACCGGATTTGCCGTATCAGACTTTGTAAATATTTTAATCCTGGAATATTCGCGGTGCATATTTACAGCATTTTTCTCAGCGGAAAGTCCAACTACAATTGACGTCGCTTTTTCCGTAACTTTTTTTGTCATCTTTTCTTCAATATCAGCGGCTTTCGCACTATTATCCTCGTCGCCTCCGACCGTAATCATTTTCCCATTATACACAGGTTTTTCTGTTTTTAGTTTGATCGTAAAAGCAAAAAATACAATTGCGGCAAGCGGTAAAACGAGCAACCTGCTTACATAACTTACCTTCGGGTTTTTATTTTTTGTGAGCATGAGAATCCTCCTTTTTATTGGTGAATAGAAAAAATTATTGGTGAGAGAAAAATTTTGTCCGGGATAAACGGTTTGTAAAATCATTTCCGCAAAAGCATTGATATCACTATCTTCCAGCGCTTCTTTATCAGCAATAAATTCATGAATCATGTACAATTCTTTGCGCATCAGCCAAAAGAATGGGTTGATCCAGAAAAATATTAAAACGATATTCATGAAAATTTTATCGTACGAATGTTTCTCTTTTACATGAGCAATTTCATGATTAAAAATTTGTTGCCCGGGTTTGGAATGTAGATCAATTGCATTGTTCCAAAAGATAGATCTGAAAAATGAAAACGGCGTTCCTTTTGCATTCGTATTTATAAAACTGATGTCTTCAATTTTTGTCTGTGGATATTTCTTCCTCATCCTTTTTATTTTAAATAACGAAACAAAAAAGATGGCTAAGAAAATCAGGGACACCAACAGGTAAGCGCTTTCAGCAACATTTTCTGTATTTAGCTGAAAGTCGCTGTTTCTGCTGTATTCAATCACCGCTTCATCGCCATAACTAATCGTTTGCAACATTTGAACAAGCGTTCCTTTGTCATCATTATTTTGGAAAATGTCAATTTTTATAATTGGCGCTAATAAAGAAATAACAACTGCTGCCAGCAAGTAAAACCGGTTCCAGCGATGGAAAGCCTTATTTCTAAGAGCCAGAAAATAATAGCCGCATAAAATGCCGGAACAAATAATTACTTTCAATAAATACCATGCAAGAGTTATCATGATGAGTATGTTTTAATGATTATTATTTCCCTTTTTTCAATTGTTTTACCAGCATTTCCAATTCTTCAATGCTGAGATTATTTTCTTTTACCATGGAAGAAACAATATTGCTGAATGAACCTTCATAATATTTTTTTACCAAAGATTTTACCCGTCCTTTTGAATAGATTTCTTTTTTTACTAATGGATAATAACGGTTCATCCTGCCGAATGTTTCTATCCCCACAAATTGTTTTTCAATGAGAATTTTCAGAATCGTGGCCACTGTATTTTGATGCGGTTTAGGGTTTGGCATCTCATGAATAATTTCGCCAAGAAAGCCTTTTTCTATTTTCCACAATACCTGCATGATACCTTCTTCTGCTTTGGTTAATGTTTTCATTTTTGACTTATTTTAAATTTATAAACCAAATGTATAACTAAATAATTAGTTTTATAACTTATTTTTTAGTTTTTTCAAAAAAAAAATTAAAATGTAAGTTTTTTATTGTTTTACTGTATATTAGGAATTGAAAAAATTATCTATTTGATTGGAAAAATTATCAAGATTGATTTCGAAAATATTATTTTAACAGATGAATAATTTTTCCTGCTTGTAAGAAATAATTATACATTTAACTTTACCCAATAACAGAAAAAAAATAATAAAATTAAATTATGCCGGAAGCTATTGTAGAATTAAAAAATGTAAATATTTACCAGGGCGATTCTCTCATTTTGTCTGATGTAAACATCACCGTAAATCGTGGAGAGTTTGTTTATCTGGTCGGCAAAACCGGAACAGGAAAATCAAGCCTGTTGAAAACCTTATATGCTGATCTGGATTTTAAAGAAGGTGAAGCAATAGTTGTTGGCTTTGATTTAGCGAAACTTGACTGGAAAAAAATCCCATATCTGCGCCGCGAGCTCGGTGTTGTATTCCAGGATTTTCAATTGCTTACCGATAGAAATGTAAATAATAATCTGAAGTTCGTGTTGAAAGCAACCGGTTGGAAAGATGAAAAATTAATGGATGAAAAGATCGCCGATGTATTGGATAAAGTCGGTTTAAAAACAAAGGGCTTTAAAATGCCGTTTGAATTGAGTGGCGGCGAGCAGCAAAGAATTGATGTGGCACGTGCGCTTTTAAATTCTCCCAAATTAATTCTTGCTGATGAACCCACCGGAAATCTGGATCCTGAAACCTCAGACGAAATTATGAGATTGCTTTTTAGTATCTGCCGCGATTATGGAACAGCGATCATCATGGCAACGCATGATTATCCGGTCATCAATAAATTTCCGGCAAGAACCATAAAAACTGAAAGAGGAAAAGTTTATGATAATGCTTCTATTGCAAGTTGATTGTGAATGGTGAGTGGTGAATGGTATTCTTTTTTTAGCATTTAGCTTTCCGCCTTTGGCCTTCAGTTTTTCAGCATTTTTATTAACTGCTCTCCATTCTCTTCATTGTTATAAAGTTCTTCTAAGATTCTTTTTCTTTTGTTTACTTCATTTTCATCAAAAGAAATTTGGAATAATTGCTGAATTTGTTTTAAATACCCTTCGGCTGTTTCTTCAATCCTGCAAAGGGTTTCAAGCCCTGTACCTTCTAAAGAAGCTACGTTTGTAATAATAAATCTTCCATTAAATAATGCGTGCAGCAGTTTTATTTTTATCCCCGTAGAATTAAAAGATGGCAATAAATGAATGTGTGCATTCTTTATCAATTGTTCCATTTCATTTTCAGAAGGATTCTCAATTAATTGGACGTTTTTATTTTTTAGACATTCATTTTTTAATGCTTCCGAAGGGTTTTTACCAGCGATTATAAAAGAAAAATAAGTTAAACCCTTGACTATATTTTGTAAAAGCCATCTCACTGCTTTTTCATTTTCTGCCACAGATAAATTACCATGATACAAACAGAAACTTCCTTTCCCCAACTCTGATCTCACTTCATTAAACGGCAAAAAAACCGGTAAAAATTTTATATCTTTTGCAGAAAAAACATTTTGATAAGTCAGTTTGTCTTTTTCATTTACTGCAATGAATTTTCCTTTCCTTGCAATACTGTTTTCATATTTTTTTAATAACCTGCTTTCTAATGTGTAATAGATTTTTTTATAAAAATTATTCGTTGATTTTGCCAACTGTTTATAATATTCGTATTCCACATTATGAAGTCGTACCAAGACTTTCCGGTGATTTAATTCACCATGATACAAATAATAAGTGCAATGAATTCCTTCCAACAAAACAGTGTAACTGTCTTTTGAAATATTTTTTATCAGCGCCGGGTTTATTCTTGAACTAACGATGTAAGGCAAACGTAAAGGAATCCCTCCAATTAATTTTTCTCTTTGATAATAATGTACTTCTTCACAATATTTATTCAGTTCTGATTGTTCGCCCCGGCCATATTCAAAACAATGCAAATGAATTTTTACGCCAAGCTGATGCAATGTTTTTATTTTATAAAATAAATCAAAAACGCCACCATAATCGGGGGGGTATGGAACGTCAAGGCAAACGATATGGAGATGTGGTTGATTAATTATTAAATTATTAAATTATTGGCAAAATACGAATTCTAATTATTTGTTGCTTTAACGGAAGAATAGCGTTTTTTTTTGAAAAATCTAATTCTTATTATGCTTACAAAACTCACTTTATTTGTTTAATATTTGCAAATAAAAATCTCTCAATTTTTGCCAGAAAAAATTATAGTTTCCGTCATCAGCGATTTAGTTACCGATCAGCGTGTGCAAAAGGAATGCAATACCCTTCATGAACTTGGGTATGAAGTTTTATTAATTGGAAGAAAAAGTGACAGGAATTTTATTTTAAAAGATCTGCCTTATAAAACCATTCGATTTCGAAATGTTTTTCAAAAAGGCCCATTGATGTATCTGGTTTTTAATGTTCAATTATTTTTTTATTTGCTTTTTAAAAAAGCAGATGTATTGTGGTCAAATGATCTTGATACGCTGTTGCCTAACTTTTTGATTTCGCATTTAAAGACTTCAAAATTAATTTATGACAGCCATGAATATTTTACTGAAAGTGTTTATAAAAAGTTGTCACGAAAGATCTGGGAAATGCTTGAAAAAGGGTTATTCCCGCGTTTAAAAAATGTAATTACCGTAAATGAATCTATTAAAAAAATTTATGAAAATAAATATAAAGTGCCGGTAACGGTGATCAGAAATGTACCTTATTTATTTAAAGAAAATAAACCTGCCAATGCGCATATTTTACCTGCTCATAAAAAAAATCTGATCATCCAGGGAATGGGAATAAATGAAAACCGTGGTGCGGAGGAAGCAGTTTTAATGATGCAGTTTTTACCGCACGATTTTAATTTGTATTTTATTGGAAGTGGAACCATTTTAAATACACTTAAAAAAATGGTTTGTGATTTAAAACTAGAATCAAAAGTTACTTTTATTGATCCTTTGCCTTATGAACAGATGATGCAATATAGCATGCAAGGTTTCCTGGGATTAATATTTGAAAAAATTGATGTTACTGATGAGCATTTGTTCGCTCTTCCAAATAAATTATTTGATTACATCCATGCCGGTATTCCTGTTCTGTCTTCGGAAGCGGTAGAAATAAAATCGATCATTACAAGATACAATATCGGCTCTTGCGTTAATAATCTGAATCCGGAAGAGTTGGCAAAAAAAGTGATTGAAATCTCAGAAGATAAAGAGACATATAATCTTTGGAAACATAATACTGCTGCAGCTTCTGAAGTATTAAACTGGGAAGAAGAAGAAAAAATATTAATTGATTTTATGGCGCATTTATCTTAAAGAATCAACCAGTTTTTGCATCATTTTTTCATGTAGATTTTTCCATTCTTTATATTCAGCTGTGTCGCTGATTGTATGATTGTGCCACAGACTTATAAAAGTTCCTTTCACTTGTTTTACTTCTTCCAAAAGAGATGCTATTTTTTGAAAAGCTTCGTCAGCATTTGAAGAATTATTCATTACGGTACTTTCCATAAAAGTGATGGGAAATAATTTTAGTTCCGTTGCTTTTTCATTTTTTAAATCATAAAAATAAAATGGCTTACATGTGCCAGCTCTGAATCCCGGCCTTCCGGAAAAGCCCATTGAATAATCTTCTGTAATGCCCGCCGCTAAAAGAGAATTGTAGGTATCAGGCAAAATAAATTTTAAATAATGTTGCCTGCTTTTTGTAATTTTTTTTGTTGATAAATTTTCCAATCTTTCTTTTTCCATCAAAATTTTTTTAGGAAAAGAAGAAGAGTAGAATGAAGGGTGAATGCCGATTTCACTAAAGTTGCCAACATCAAACACCAATCCTTTCATTGCAGCGTTTTGATAATTCAAATTACGATCGTGCGCCGATTTATCTGCTAATAAAAAAAAGAAAATGGAATTGAGATTATTTTTCAAAATTGTTTTCATCAGATAAACATAAACATCCCAAGGATCCTTTTGATGTTCGCGAATAACACAAATTCTCTCCCGGATATTTTTTGTTTTAAATAAAGCAATATCTTTTAATAAAGAACCCACTGTTCTTACAAAATCTCTTCCCCGATATTTATAAGCTACATCAATATCATAAGTTACAATGGCATTAAAAACAGTTGATTTTATTTGTAATAAAGGAAAATTATTTTGTAAAGCCTTTTTAAAAATATTTATCCAGATATCTACAATTGGTAATTGCAAAAAATCATTTTTAAAAGCAAAAGAATCTTCGGCTTTAAACCTTCCAAATTCATCTGCAGTAAAAGGTAAATATTCTTCATAGCGGCTGATTAAATAAAAGACAGCAGAGAAAATATCAAAGCCTAAATCATCTTTATCATTCGGAAACAAAACTTTTGTTTCGTGTTTTTGCTCAACTTTTATTTCCTTTTTTTTTATTTCCTTTTCAAATAATAAAGAAGACGCTTTGATAAAAAAATCATCCGCGATTTTTGAATCTGAATAATTAATTTTTTCTTCTGAATATTCCTGAAATGCAGTAATATCAGTAGTTACACTATATTCAATTCCAAATTCATTTTTAAAAATTAAATCAAAAACATAATTACAACGGGAAGATTCTTTTGATAAATAAATAAGTAGCATAATTTTTAAGAAGGAATGACTGCAAATTATA
>DATILZ010000021.1:0-18212 GCA_035475995.1 Hanamia sp.
GTTTAAACAATTTAAAATAAACCAGGACAAAAGCAGTATGAAAGTCTGCACAGATTCCTGTTTGTTTGGTGCTTACATTGCTGATAAAATTGAACAGGAAATTATTCAGCCAAAAAGAATCCTGGATATTGGCGCAGGAACCGGATTATTAAGTTTGATGATAGCACAAAAATCGCATGCCGACATTGATGCAGTGGAAATTGATGAAAGTTCTTACCGGCAAACAACAGAAAATTTTTCGGAAAGCAAATGGAATCAAAGGTTACAGGCTTTTCATGCTGATGTTAAAAGTTTTGTTTCTGCATTCAAATATGATCTGATTATTTCTAATCCGCCTTTTTTTGAAAATGATTTAAAATCAGAAAGCAAGCATAAAAATCTAGCAAAACATCATGATACTTTAACTTTAAATGAACTGATGCAATGCGTGAAAAACAACCTGGAAACAGATGGAAATTTTGCAGTGCTTCTTCCTTTCAAGCGGATAGAATATTTTAAAAGAATTGCCGCAGAAAATGGCTTTTATCTAAAAGAAGAATTGCTGGTAAAGCAAACTCCAAAGCATACTTATTTTCGGGGAATATTATTTTTTACTACAGAAGCAAAATCTATTAATTCAAAAGAATTAATTATAAAAGATGAAGCGGGAAATTACACCTGCGAATTTAATTCTCTAATAAAAGATTATTACTTATAAATGGATATTTGCAATTCAGTAAAAGAAGAAATATGATCATTTCTGATTTTAATTTGTAACTTATTAAACTAAAAAAGGACGCTTAAAAGCGTCCCTCAAATTGTATAAAACAATTATTTTATTTCACTTCTACTGTGCTTTCTAAATCGTCATCAATTAAAATCCGTCCGCAGTTTTCACAAACAATAATTTTTTTCCTTTGTTTGATTTCACTTTGTTTCTGGGGCGGAATCGCATTGAAACATCCTCCGCACGAATCCCTTTCTACCGGAACTACAGCAAGGCCATTGCGGTAATTGTTGCGGATCCTGTCATAGCTGGTTAATAAACGTGGGTCTACAGCGCTTCTTGCCGCTTCTTCCAGTTTTCTGTAATGCTTCTCTTCTTTATCTGTTTCTTCGATGATTTTTTCTAATTCACTTTTTTTCCCTTTCAGATTTCCTTCTTTTACTGCAACCGCCTTTTTGGCTAATTCCAATTGTTTAGCTTTTTCTGCCAGATCTTCAGTCGCGTCTTTAATGTGTTTTTCAGCAAGTTTTACTTCCAGTGTCTGCATTTCCATTTCTTTATTAATGGCTTCAAACTCACGGTTGTTTTTCACATTATCACTTTGCTTCTCATATTTTTTTATGAGCTCCTGTGATTCTTTAATGGCTGCTTTTTTCTCTTCAATGAATTGCTGAATACCGTTCATTTCTTCTTCAATGCGGTTTTGGCGCGCATTTAAGCCGGCGATCTCATCTTCCAGGTCGCTCACCTCAATCGGTAATTCGCCCTTTAAAATTTGAATGCCGTCTAATTTGCTGTCAACTTTCTGAAGATTAATAAGCGATGTTAATTTTTCTTCTACAGAATAATCTTTTACCTGTGCCATATTTTATTTGATGATTTTAAAATTTTACGCCTGATTATACGTCTGTTAAATAAAATAATTTACCGGATTCGTATTTATTTCGGTTTTTAGGACGGCAAAGTTACGATATTTTTCCTGTAAAAATTCAGTTAATAATTCTACGGTGAACTGCTCACTTTCAAAGTGTCCGATGTCAGCCAACAATATCCGGTTATCCGCGTCAAAAAATTCATGATATTTTATGTCTGAGGTAATGTAAACGTTGGCTCCTGCAGCAATAGCATCCGGCAGAAGGAAAATTCCGGCACCTCCGCAAACGGCAATTTTCTTAACCGCTTTGTTCAGGAAGGGCGTATGTCTTATTACTGAAAGTTTGAATTGATTTTTTAAACCGCGTAACAATTCCTCTTCAGAAACCGGATTTGTCATTTCGCCAATTAAACCGCTTCCGACATTTTCCCGGATATTTTCCAACGCATGAATGTAATAAGCCACTTCTTCATAAGGATGCGATTCCTTCAAAGACTTTACAATTTTGCTTTGAAGAAATGAAGGAAAAATTACTTCAATCCTTACTTCATCTTCCAGATGCCTCGTACCAACTTCACCTACAAACGGATGGCTTCCTTCATTGGCTTTAAAAGTGCCGGAGCCTTCAACATTAAAACTGCATTCATCATATTTTCCAATTGCGCCGGCGCCCGCGGCAAACAATGCACTCCGAACTTCTTCTGCATTTTTTAAAGGTGAAAAAGTAACGAGTTTCTGCAATGTCCCTTCTTTTGGCAAAAGAGTTTTGCAATTTTGCAGGGCAATTTTTTCAGCAATCTTTTTATTTACACCTTCTGCAATATTGTCCAGGTTTGTATGAATTGCATAAATAGCAATATCATTTTTTATTGCAGCTATAACGGTTCGTTCCACATAGTTTTTTCCATTCAGTTTTTTTATTCCACGAAAAATAATGGGATGATGCGCAACGATCAAATTACAGTTTCTTTTTACTGCTTCAGCCACCACCGGTTCTGTTACATCAAGCGAAGTAATGATACCGGTACATTCTGTTTCATTGCTTCCAATAATCAATCCTGCATTGTCATAACTTTCCTGCAAACTCAGCGGCGCAATGCCTTCAAGAAACTGAGTGATCTCCATTATTTTCATCGCTTTTTTTTGTAAAGGTAATATGTGCTTTTCAGAGAAATGCAACTATGCATTGTGTTGCATTTAACATCTGCCTGGCAATTTTTGTGAAAATAAAACATTATATTTATGAAGCTCCTGATTTTAAAAAACAGCGGCCAGATAATGATACGAACCATTTAAAACCCAAACACTTGTATAAAATCATAAAACTAAATTGGCAAGCCTTTTTTAGTGTAACTTTGCTTACTTATTTATCTTAACTCTCCGGTATTCTGAATTACGTAAAAAAATGAAGTTAGATCTTTTAGCCTTTGGCGTTCATCCTGATGACATAGAATTAAGTTGCGCCGGAACCTTATTAGTAGAAAAAAATCGAGGAAAAAAAGTAGGGATTATTGATCTGACACGAGGTGAATTGGGGACGCGCGGCACTGCCGAAACAAGAGAAAAAGAAGCGGAAAATTCAGCAAACATTCTGGGAGTAGACGTAAGGGAAAACCTCGATATGGCAGATGCGTTTTTTAAAAATGACGAGGAGAATCAACGGAAAATAATTACAGTTCTTAGAAAATACCAGCCGGAAATTATTTTGTGTAATGCACCTGAGGACCGGCATCCGGATCACGGACGATCAGCAAAATTAGTGGCGGATGCGGCTTTCCTTTCGGGATTGAGAAAAATAGAAACTTTTTCAGGTACCGATAAACAGGAAGTGTGGAAGCCTAAATATGTATTTAATTATATCCAGGATATGTATTTTACTCCATCATTTGTGATCGATATTTCAGACGTGATAGAAAAAAAAGTGGAAGCAATTAAAGCATTTAAAACACAGTTTTTTTCAGGTGGTGCTAATGATCCCGAACCACAAACTTACATTTCAACTCCGGAATTTTTAGAAAGTGTAATAAACCGTTCAAAAATGTTTGGAAAGATGATCGGCGTAAAACATGCCGAAGGTTTTATTTCTAAGAAAATGGTTGGAATAAATTCTTTTGACGCATTTATTCAGAATGTTACCTGAATTAATAAGACCTGTAAGGTTTTGAAAACGTTATAACCCTGTTTGAAAATCTTATAGGTGTAAAAAATGGCAAAAAAATTGCATTCCTAAGCAAATAAAAAAATAAAGAACAATAATAAACAACAATAAACAATAATGTCAACACCCAAATTCCTGCAAGGCAAAGATGATTTTCACCTGGTTTTAAAAAACCGCGTGTCTCAATACTTTGCTGAGCGTAACCGCCCGATGACGGGTAATTTCGCTTTACTTTTCAAAGCGGCTCTTTTCACCATTCTATATCTGGCAATCTATATTCACCTCGTATTTTTTACTCCCGGCGTATGGATTGCGATCCCTGAATGTATTTTCTTCGGATTGTTAACGGCCGCGATAGGTTTTAATGTAATGCACGACGGCGCTCACGGAAGTTTCAGTAAATATAAATTTTTAAATAAAATTGCCGGCGCCTCTTTAAATTTTCTTGGTGGCAGTGCGATTATGTGGAACATGAAACACAACATTATTCATCACACCTATACCAGCATTGATGGTATTGATGATGATATTGAAGCGCGCCCGTGGCTTAGGTTTGCTTCCACTCAGAAGAAAATGAAAATGCATAAATTCCAGCAATATTATTTTTGGTTCCTTTACGCAATGCTTCACCTGATCTGGATATTTATGACCGATTATCAAAAATATTTCAAACGTAAAATCGGCGCAGTTCCTTTAAGAAAAATGACTTTCTATGAACACTTTTCGTTTTGGGCAGCAAAGGCAATTTATGCATTTATGTTTGTCGTTTTGCCGATCATGTTAATAGGCTTTGGAGATTGGATCGTCGGATTTTTGATCATTACTATGGTAACCGGACTTGCAATCAGTATTGTATTTCAACTGGCGCATACGGTGGAACACACTGAATTCCCAATGCCAACAGAAGTGAGTGGTAAAATCGAAAGCGAATGGGCAATTCACCAGATTCATACCACTGCAAATTTTGCTACAAAAAGCAAAACCATTTCATGGTTATTAGGCGGTCTTAACTTTCAAATTGAGCATCATTTATTCCCAAGGATTTCTCATGTTCACTATCCTGCTATCAGTAAAATCATTAAAAAAACGTGTAGCGAATATGGTGTGAATTACATCGAATTCCCAAAAATGCGTCAGGCAATTTTATCACACATTCACTATTTAAAAAGACTTGGGCAGCTCGCTTAAAAATGTTTTATACTTCAAATCCTCAGACCAAAAAAGTTTGAGGTTTTTTTTATAATGTAGAGAAATTTTTGAAAATTATTAAAATATAAATAATTTTAGACAAAGTTTTGAAAGAATAGGAAAATAATACTTTACCCGAAAATCCATCTTTCTTTCAAAATAGTTTTTAACTTTGACGCTATGAATATTCATTTTCAAGATTTGATTCCTGATGACTTTGACAGCAATTCAAGAGTTTGGATTTACCAGTGCAACCGCATTTTTACAATGAAGGAAGCCTTGCAACTTGAAGAAACACTTGAGAATTTCACCAAAGAATGGAACAGCCACGGAAGTCCTGTAAAAGGTTATGCAAATTTATTTTTCGGCCAGTTTATCATCATAATGGCTGATGAAACTCATGTAAAAGTGGGAGGTTGCAGCACAGACTCTATTTTAAGATTTATTAAAAATATAGAGCAGGATTATAATGTAGAGCTTCTTGACCGTCAGACACTGGCATTTATTATAAAAGAAAAAGTACAATTATTGCCTCTTTCTGACGTCAATTATTATATTCAGAATGATCTGATTACCGCTGATACTTTGTATTTTAATAATACCATTCTTACAAAAAAAGAATTATTACAAAATTGGATCATTCCGGTAAAAGATAGCTGGCTTGCCTCAAGAATTCCTTCCGGCAACCTTTCCTGATAGACCAGGAATTAGTTACTTAAAAGTGAAAAATTCTTTCTTCCAAAGGTTCAGAATCTGCAATATTTATTGCTTTACTGCATCTTTGAAATCTGCCCAGCCCCATTTATTTTTAATTACGGGGCCGTGCATTAAATATAACTCAGGGTTTGTTCTGGCAGCAGTTTTAAATGCAGTGGCATCCAGGTTGAAAACCGGAACATTGAAATTGTTGCGTTTATTGAAGAAATTATCAGCCTCTTTCATTTCAGTGGTTACAATATATATCAACCTGTTATTCTTTTTTGCATAATTATATATTTCTGTAAAACTATTTAGCCAGTAATCTGTATCTGAAATATTTTTGATAAAAAACAAATAATAAGTTGCATCTAAGCTCAAAACCGCTTCGGTAGTATCATTCCCGGAAAGCGTATTCAAAGAAAAATCTTTTATTGGCGGTTCATTATTTTTTCCTCTCTTAATTAAAATATCCTGCCGGCTCACAAACTCCCAGGTGGAATCGGGCAGATCTTTAACCGTAAATGTTTCCTTTTTCCCGTCTTTTTGATACACAAAATGATATTCCATTTTGTTCGGCACGGCATCAGCAGGCATTTTTCGCAGTCGCAGAATGTTTCCTCCTTTTTTGAATGGAAGGCAATCAACTATAGGCAGATGGCGCATTACATACCATTGATAAAATAAAACCAATGCGGTCGAAATAATTAAAAGTAATACATTGATCGCCGGCATAAAAACCGGAACAATATACTTTCTTCCAAAGAAAAGAATTAAGATCAATACAAATAAAACCAGGTCTTTTATAAACGACTGCATGGAAGTTAACGGAACACAATCTCCAAAGCACCCACAAGTGGCAATTTTGCCGGAAAGTGCAGCATAACCAGTCAGAAATCCAAAGAAAATGATCAGCAATAAAATAAGCCAGGTAAAAAAGTTTTTCCATATTCCCAGTAGCATTCCTACACCCACAATTATTTCCAGCGTGATCATAATAATGGCAAAAGGAAGCGCATAATCGCTAAGCCAATGCATGAACGATGCAAGCCATGGTGCACTGGCAGCCCACACTTCAAAAAACTCCTGCATTTTATAAGCAAGCCCGTGCGGATCCATTGCTTTTACCAACCCGGAAAAAATAAAAAGCACGCCAACAATTACGCGGCAGATGTTTACTAAAATTTTCATTTTGATCTATTTAAAAAAACAATGAATCGCTTTTATCAACGGTGCAGACAGCTTACACTGCTCACTACCGCCGCGGTTGGTATCTCTCACTACCAGTCAATATTTTAATCTGATAATATTAAAGCAAAAGCAGCATAATTCAAAATATCATAAAAGTTTGACTCAATTCCTTCGCTTATCAAAGTTTTCCCTTCATTGCGGATGATCTGTTTTATACGCAAAATTTTGGTCAAAATCAGATCCACAAAGCTTTCCTGGCTCATATACCGCCATGCTTCATCATAATCATGATTTTTATTGTGCATCAGATTCTTTGCAGCCACAATTTTTTCATCATACAATTTCAATGTGTCATCCAAAGGCAATTCTTCTCCCAAATATTCGCCATCATCATGAATATCCAATTGGATCAATCCGATAACTGCATAATTTAAAATACCTTTAAACTCTCCTGTTACGTCATCATCAATTTTTTGCATTCCTTTTTCCTGGATATTGCGGATGCGTTTAGCTTTGATATAAATCTGGTCGGCAATAGAAACGGTACGATAAACCCGCCAGGATGTACCGTAATCTTTCGTTTTTTTTACAAAAATTTCCCGGCATTTGTTTACTGCATTGTCGTATTGCTGATCGGTATTAACTTGCGTCATAATTATCGCCAAATTTAAACTTAAAAACACAATGTTTTCATTGAATTGCAAAGGGAAATTAATAATTATCGAAAAGCCTTTGGTGATGGGCATTCTGAATCTTACTGATGACTCTTTTTACGCAGGAAGCCGTTTGACAGATATTGATTTAATAAAAAATAAAGCCGCGGAAATGATCCATGAAGGTGCAGATATTTTGGATCTGGGACCGCAAAGTACGCGACCAGGAAGCACCCGTATTTCTGTAGAAGATGAATTAAAGAAATTGCTTCCAGCTATTGAGATCATTAAGAATAATTTTCCTGAAACAATTCTTTCAATAGATACGTATCATTCAAAAGTGGCGCAGAAATGCGTGAATGCCGGCGCATCAATCATTAATGATATCAGTGGCGGAGAAATGGATAAGAATATGATCGCAACTGTGGGCAAATTAAAAGTTCCTTACATCTGCATGCATATGAAAGGTGTGCCCGAAACGATGCAAAAAGAAACGCATTATGAAAATATAACCAAAGAAATTCTTGATTTTTTTATTGACAAAATTGATGAATGCAAAGGCGCTGGTATCAATGACGTTATCATTGACCCCGGATTTGGTTTTGGAAAAAATATTTCTCAAAACCTGCATGTATTAAAACACCTGCATGTATTTAAAATGCTTGAAAAGCCAATAATGGCAGGTATTTCAAGAAAATCTACTATTTATAAAACTTTAAAAATTACTGCAGCAGATTCTTTAAATGGAACTACAATTTTAAATACTATTGCTTTATTAAACGGCGCTTCCATTCTTCGTGTGCATGACGTAAAAGAAGCTTGTGAAGCGGTTAAATTATTGAAGGCGTATGATAGTGCATAAACGTTTTTTATACAAAAATGCAATTATTCGTTTGTTCACTGTAAAAATCTTGAGCCCAAACCCTTTTATTTGAAGAAATCCAAATTTTTTTGCTCTCTTATTCGTGTAAATTCGTCTAATTTCCTGGCAAAAAAAACACCAGACTTTTTACAATCCGGTGTTCATTTTAATAGTAATCTAATCTAATTATTTTCCTTTTGGAGCTTCATTCTTCTGTTGTTGCTGCTGTTGCATTTGCCTTTGCATTTGTTCCATCATCTGGCGCTGCTGCATCATTTGTTGTTGCTGTTTTTCCTGTTCCTTTTGATATGCTTCCTGATCTACCACATCTGTAACTTTGATATCAAAAACAAGATTTTCATTGGGGTCAATCTTTGGTGGGCGTCCGCCTGCTCCATAAGCCAGGTAGGAAGGAATAATAATTTTCCCTACGCTTCCTTTTTGCATCAATTTCAAACCATCTATCCATCCGGGAATAATGCCCCGGTATTCGCTCATGTCTACATAGTAAGGTTCCGGATGTCCAAATTTAGGATTGGTGTTGGAATCAAATGTACTGTCATTGAAAGTGCGGCCTGTATAGTTGACAACGGCTACATCATTATTGGTGAGCATCGGACCAGTGCCGGCGCTGTCAGTTACCACATATGTTCCCCATTTCGTTTTGGTTCCTTTCAAATTATTTTTAGCCATATAATCCTGGATAATTTTATCATCAGCTTTAACCAAAGAATCATTATCTGCAATTTCTTTTTCTATAGCTTCTATTATCTTTTTGTTGTTGTAAACTTTTGCGGGTCCCTCAAAAGGTTTTGCTGCGCTATCCGCTGCTTCTTTGTTAGGAAAAATCTTTACAATTTTAAAAGACTGTACAAGGTATTCTCCTTTTTTCATGAAAGGAGCAGCTTGTCCTGCTTTTATGATCGAATCTGTTGATTGCCTGATTACCAGACTATCACCTTCATGTACTTCTTTAAAGTAAGGAGGCATTTGTACGGTATCGAAAGGAATGAAGCTTGGCTGACTGCTTTCCACACTGCTAAAAAGTACGCTATCTTTATATTTCACTAATCTATTAAGCTCCATCCAATCTCCGGCAACGGCCTTTTTGCCATCGGAATTACGGATAATTTTATGTTCGGTGCCATCAGCGTCTTTTATAAATTTTTGTTCATTACAGCCTGACGCCAAAATAATGAAAGCCGTGGCAACCAGGCAAATTGTTTTGTTCATGTTTGATTTTTTATAAATGGTTAATTGTTTAATTTTTCTTTATTTTCTTTTATTGCTTTTTTAAATTTTGCTACTACTTCTTCGAGTGATTCTGTATTTCTTCCGCCTGCCGCATTGAAATGTCCACCTCCGTTAAAATATTTTCTTGCAAAAGTGTTTACATCAAAACCTCCTTTGCTTCTGAAAGAACTTTTTCTTTCATCGCCGCGGTCAATAATTACGGCTGCGAGTTTAATTCCTTTGATGCTTAATGGAAAATTAACGAGGCCTTCAGTATCGCCGGTTTTTACGTTGTATTTTATTAAATCTCTTTGAGGAATTGCTATCAACGCAGTATTATATTCATAAAATATTTCCATCCGGTTCAACAAAGTATTTCCAAAAAAGCGGAATCTTCCTTCCATGAAATTATCGAACAGATTTTCATGAACCTGGCTGTGACTGAATCCTGTTTCTTTTAATTTGGCTACCATTCTATGAACCTCTGCAGAGGTGGAATTAAACCTGAATGAGCCGGTATCAGTCATTACGCCTGCATACAAACATTCAGAAACTTCTGTATTAATTTTTTCTGCATGGCCACTATCAATGATAAAATCAAATACCATTTCGGCTGTAGAACTTTTGGCAGTATTGCTTATACCATAATCAAAAACTTCGGTTTGAGGTTGCTCGTGATGGTCTATCAATATTTTGGTACATCTTAAATCAGCAATTACCGGTTCCATATTCCTGGTGCGGCTGAGCACATTAAAATCGAGGCAAAAAAGCCATTCAGCTTCTTTCAATGCATTCAATGCTTTTTCATTCTGCATCTCAAAATCCAATAGTTTTTTTGCACCGGGCATCCAGCTCAAAAAGCCAGCCCAATTTGTTGGGGAAATTACCGTTACCGTATGGCCAAACTGAACGAGGAAATTATACAATCCCAATCCTGAACCCATTGCATCGGCATCCGGCTTTTGATGAAAGGTGATGGCAATCTTTTTTGGCTCGGTTAATAAAGGAAATATTTCGCTGATTGGTTTCATAAAAGGGTGCAAAAGTATTGATTAATTGACAAATTGGTGCAATGCTTTCTTAAAATTAAAAACGGCCATTCAGAAATAAAATCTGAATGGCCATTTATTTTTTTATTCCGAAATTAAGGCTTACTTATCCACGTATTATTATCCACATCTACATCCGGAAAAATATGCTCCGGATCTATCGTTACAGATTTAAGTTTTTCCTTAGTATCTAATTTCTGAATCCATGTATTTCCATTTTGCCAAACTTCTACCGGAACTTTTACAGTATCAGATTTTCCGCTTTCTGTTTGATATTGCAGATATAAAGGCATCGCCATTTTATCAAGATTTACAACGGTTACTAACGCGCCGTTTGCCGGATCATTATCAACATAGCTTACATCCGTAATTGCCTGATCCAGTTTGTAATTTTCAATAAACATTCCTTTCCAAAACCAACCGAGATCTTCACCGGCTACATTTTCTATTGTGCGGAAAAAATCCCACGGAGTCGGATGTTTATAAGCCCATCTGTTAATATAAGTTCTGAAAGCATAATCAAATCTTTCTGGGCCAAGGATATTATTTCTCAAAAGATCAAGCGCATAACCAGGCTTGAAATACAGAGCTACACCAATATTCTTTTCCTGCAATGCATCGGGTTCGCTCATTACAGTTTCGCTGGTTGGCCCAAAAATATATTTGTACATAGCTCCGCTACCTTGCCTTTTGCGCACATATTCGCCATTGTTAAAATCCTGTGTAGAGAGCCCGTTGATAAAAGTATTAAATCCTTCATCCATCCAGCCATATTTTCTTTCATTGCTTCCTACGATCATCGGAAACCATGTGTGGCCAAATTCATGATCGGTAACGCCCCAAAGCCCCGCTCCTTTTGACTTTGAATTACAGAAAACGATTCCCGGATATTCCATTCCATTAATGTTACATGCTACGTTGGTTGCATTATCATACGGGAATTCAAACCATCTTTTAGAATATCCTTCCAGCGCTGCTTTTACATATTCCGTGGAACGTTCCCATGCATTATTGCCATTAGATTCTACCGGGTAAACACTTTGCGCAAGCCCTTTTCTTCCTGAAGGAAAATTAATCCTCGCAGCGTCCCAGATAAATGCTTTGGAAGCCGCCCATGAAACATCTCTTGAATTTTTCATTTTAAAATGCCAGGTAATATTTCCTTTTTCAGGCCTTGAAGCAGGATCGGTTACTTCATCAGCACTGCGGATCATTACAGTTTTATCGCTTTTGCGCGCTTCGTCCATCCTTTTAATTTCTGTTGTTGTCAATACGTCTTTTGGATTTTGCAAATCGCCCGAACCAACAACGATCAGGTTTCCGGGCGCTGTAATGGAATAATCATAATCGCCATAATCCAAATAAAACTCTCCGGCGCCAAGATAAGGCAATGTATTCCAACCGAGAATGTCGTCATACACACACATGCGTGGATACCATTGAGCAACTGCATAAATTTTCCCGTTTTTAGTATCTAATACTCCCGTGCGATCGCTGCCGTCTGCCGGAATATTATAGGAATAATCAATTTTAATTTCTGCAGTTTGACCTTGCTCCAGTTTTTTCGGAAGACGAACCTGCATGCGTGTATCAGAAATGAGATTGAAAACAGCAGCGGAGTTGGATTTTCCTTTTTCTGTAGAAATCAGTTTTACTGATTTAATATTATATCCACCCTGGAAAGTCGAGCCGACGTTCGTGTACCGGCTTTTCCTTGTTGCAGGCGCTTTTGCCTGTCCGCGCGAATCCATGTTGAACAGATTCTGATCTAAATAAAGCCACAAAAAGGGCAATGCCTGAGGGCTGTGATTGGTATAATAGATCGAAACGCTTCCTGTGATCGCGTCTTTAGCCGTATCCAAAGTGGCGCTTATCTTATAGCTCGCCTTGTTCGTCCAGTATTTCGGACCTGGTTGTCCATCTGCCGCACGGTATTCATTTACAGATGAAGGATAAAAATTCGGGTTAAAAAGATCATGTTCGCTATAAACTGATTTTTCACTTTGTGCAAATGAAAAGGAGCTTATAAAAATAAATGAAAAGATAAAGAGCCATTTAATTTTGATCATTGAAATAATTTTAGATTTTAGAAAAAGCAAAATATTTTAAAAGGTTTCAAAGATATAGATTTAGGGAATAGCGAAATTGAAGAAAGCCGAATTGACCAAAGAATTACACAAACGGCAATTTTTACGGAAGCAACAGACCTCCATCGTTTCGTTCAGCTTTTGGCGTGCCGGTGTTTTTATTTTTTTTCGGAAAATGATCAGTTTGCAGTTCCGGCTTTCTTTTCGCAACGCCTCAATCAGCTTTACATCACAAGCAGGAAAGAAACAATCATTTCACTTTCAAATCAAAAAGAAAGAAAGTTTCAGTCAGTGCCTTTTTTTGAAAATAAGATTCAGGATTATTTGTGTGTTTGCTGCAAAATCAGAATATCTACTTACTTCTCCTCTACCAGGTTTTCAACTTTCAAAGGAATATCAATAACCAGCTCACAACCATTGCCAGGTGAAGAATACACATCAAACCGGCCATCAAATAATTCTACCCGCCTTTTCATATTTGATAAACCAATTCCGCCTTTTACCGCGTTTACATCGAAGCCAATTCCATCGTCGGCTATGCGCATTTTGATTTTATTATTATTGAGAATCAAATCAACATCAATGTTTTTGCATTGAGCATATTTGAGAATATTTCTCATTTGTTCCTGCAATATCCTGTATAAATTAAGCTGTAAGTCGCGGTTGACATTGAAATCCTTCACCGCTTCATCAAAGTATAAAGTCACATTATACTTTTTCTCCACGTTTGCATTATTCAATAAAATATCAAAAGCTTCTTCGAGTGTGGAATCATTGAAAAATGCCGGAGCCAGCCGGTGAGAAAGATTACGGATTTCCTGTGTGGCAAGATTAATATAATCCCTGCATTGCTGAAAAAGCTCCTTCCCGCAAGGATTTACAGATCGGGCCAAAACTCCCATGCTGATGTGTGTGCTTGCCAGTATCTGGCAAATATTGTCATGCAGCTCCGCTCCTATTTCATAACGTTCATTTTCCTGCGTTCTGATAATTGCCCTCGTTATTTCCTGTTGCACGCGGGTTTTTTCTGTTACGTCGGCAATAATTGCGAGGCGGTATTTTTTATCATTCATCGATACCAGCTTACTCTGAACTTCTACATGGATAACCTTTTTGGATTTGGTAATGTGAGTGAATTTACCTGTGATATAAGCATCCTTCCCCGTATGTTTTTCAAGCCTTTTTTTAAATTCCGACAGTTCCCCGGCAGGTCGCATTTCTAAAACAGTTTTTTGCAAAAATTCCTCTTCACTATATCCATAAAGATCAACCGCAGCTTTATTTACCTGTACAAAACGAAAAGTTTCGATGTCAAACATCCAGATTGGCAGAGGATTGAGGCGGAATAATTCACTGTATCTTTTCTCCGATTCGTTTAATTGGATCTGCGATAATTTCCGTTGGGTAATATCTTTAAAATACACGGATAAACCGCTGTCTGAAGGATAAGCGCTTACTTCAAACCATTTCTCTAAAACCGGATAATAATCTTCAAAAAGAACGCGCTGATTGGTTTTGAGAGCTTCATGATATTTTTTATAAGACAATGAGCCGATGCTGTTGTCAAATATATCCCATAAAAACCGGCCAATGATTTTGTTTTTGGGCGTCAACAGCATTTTTTCAGCCTCTTTATTCCAATAAGTTACGAGCCAGTTTTTTTCCACTCTGAAAAATGCGTCACCGATACTTTCGAGTATCGTATTTTTCTCTTCATAAAGTTTTAAAATCTCTAATTCTGCTTTTTTGCTTTCATCAATATCCTGGAAACTGCCATAAATTTTCCTGCATTTACCATCCACGATTTCCGCTTTTCCAATCGTTCTTACCCATTTTAAATTCCCTTTGTGTGTATAGATCTGTAGATCTTCCTGCCATGGCGTTCCATATTTTACCGCTTCTTTTACCCGTGCTATAATAGTTTCTTTACTATAACCTTCTTTAAAATGAGTAATTCCTTCGCGCAATGTCGGTACAAAATCTGCGGAAGTTTCACGGATTTCTTTGGTAATATCAGACCAATAAACCGTCGCGTTTTCTACATCAATTTCCCAGCTTCCAATCTTTGCAAGCCGGTTGGCTTTGTCTAAAAGCTGTTGCAGATTTTTCTTTTCAGTAATATCCTGTACCGCGCCGATCATTCTGGTTGCCTTTCCGTTTTCATCCCTGATGATGATACTTCTGTCTAAAACATACGCATAACTTCCGTCAGTTTTTTGAAAACGGTATTCATTCAGCCAGTTACCGGCAGTTCCCTGCATAACTTTGTCTATTTCATTTACGATCCGATCGTGATCTTCAGGATGAACGTGTTTTTTCCAAAAATCTTTATCCGCTAAGCTTTCAGAATCGAACCCAAAATCTCTTACAAACCCTTCGCCCCAATAGCATTTATCTGTAACAAAATCCCAATCATATACTGCATCAAAAGTGGCTTTACTCGCATAATGATACCTCAGATTGCTTTCCTGCAAAGACAATCTAAGTAGTTTTGATGTGGTAACATCCTGTGCCGTTCCTTCAAAAGTGATGGGCTCACCCTTTTCATTTTTTTCTAATTTTCCAATTTCATGTATCCATTTTTGAACTCCATTAGGCTGAATAATACGAAATTCGAGATTCATCTCTTTTTCTCCGGCAAAAGCAGCAGTTCTCTCTTTTTTAAAAACTTCTTTATCATCCGGATGAATGGCCTGGAAAAACAACTCGTAACTTGATTGAACCTCTTCCTTATTGATCCCGAGAATTTTATAAACTTCATCCGACCAAAACAGCCTGTTTTTTAAAATATCTAATTTCCAATAGCCGATTTTAGCGATATTTTGCGCAGCAAGCAGTTTTTTTCCGTCGCTTTTCAGTTGCCGGACGGCCATCTCTCTTTCTGTAACATCTTTTGCAGTAAAGAGGATATTTTCTACTTTGCCGTTTTCTGATAGCAACGGAATATTCTCACACTCAAAATATCGTGTTTCCGGTTTATTGTTTCCATTCACCTCCATGGCATATTTCTGAATCGCCATTTTATCTGCTTTTTTCTGTGAAATCGCTTTTTGCAAAGACTGTAGCAGATAATCCATCGCTTCTTTTTTTTCGTAGCCATTGTCGTGAAAAACGGTAAAAATGCTTTTTCCCAAAATGTCACTTTCTTTCAGCTTCACCGCATTTACAAAAGCAACATTTACTTCAGCTATGGTAAATAGCAGATTTTCTGCTGATAAAACCAGCATAGGTAAAGGAGTCGCTTTAAAAATGGAACCTAAGGAGTTAGTACTCATCATGAATATTGGACAAAATGAATTACAAAAATAATATCTTATGTTGAAACAGCTATTCTAAATTGTTGCTAAAATACCCATGCTATGAAACACGCTTTGAAAATGAATATTATGTAAAACAATATCAGAAATAGAAATACACCATATTCGTTTTTTTACTGTTTGATTCATTTGGAATTTTTCAAAGTGGCTTCAAACCGGGCGGAAAATGTGGTACGATGATCCATCAGTTTCTTAAAACTCCTTATGCCAGCTCACTTCTGCTGCTCCCTGCATTCCTTCTATGGGTGGATGCATTTTTTTCAGAGAGATAGAAATGGCTTTTAGACCGTGAAATACCTGGTGAATTTCATTTCCGGTTTCCATCACAATTGTTTCCAGCAGCGGCGTCGGAATATTCATTCTCCTTTTAAGTATGTCGTAAATAACTGCATAGTTTACCGTATCATTTATATGTTTAATAACTTCATCTCTTTCATCAAATTGGACAGACACATTTGCCACATATTCATTTCCCAGTATTTTTTCTTCTTCATGAATGCCATGAAAAGCATTGA
This sequence comes from Hanamia sp., assembly GCA_035475995.1. Taxonomy (GTDB): domain Bacteria; phylum Bacteroidota; class Bacteroidia; order Chitinophagales; family Chitinophagaceae; genus Ginsengibacter. The sequence goes on from DATILZ010000021.1 coordinate 16,530, forward strand.
AAAGAAGGTTTTGTAATTGAACTGTTACCATAAAAAAGTGGTGAATTTATGGTTCTTCATTTTCTGAAAGAACATTAAAATGATCTGAAGGAACCGGGTGTTCCATCATACTCAAAAATCTTTCAGCATCAAGCGCCGCCATACAACCCGAACCAGCTGCAGTTACTGCCTGACGATATATTTTATCCTGAACATCACCTGCTGCAAAAACGCCTTCAATATTGGTTTTTGTATTGCCCGGCAAAGTTTTTATATACCCGGCCTCGTCCATATCCAGCCAGCCTTTAAAGATATCTGAATTAGGCTGATGACCTATCGCAACAAAATAGGCGCTCACAGGAATTATGGTCTTCTCTCCTGTTTTATTATTGATTACCCTTACAGATTCTGTTTTTGTTTCACCCACAATTTCTTCTACTTCTGTGTTCCAATATACTTTTATGTTTTCTGTTTCCAGTACCCTTTTCTGCATGATCTTACTTGCCTTCATCACATCTTTTCTTACAAACATGTGTACAAAACTGCAAAGTTTACTGAGGTATAAGGCTTCTTCAGCAGCTGTATCTCCTGCGCCCACAATGCAAACCTCTTTTCCTTTAAAGAAAAAACCATCGCAAACTGCACAGGCACTGACGCCATATCCATTCAATCTTTTTTCACTTTCCAGACCAAGCCATTTTGCACTGGCACCGGTAGCAATAATAATTGCATCGGCGCTCACCCATTTTTCTTCATCGATCAATATTTTCATAGGGCAAGCTGAAAAATCAACTTTGGTAGCCAATCCATAACGGATATCTGCCCCCATTCTTTTCGCTTGTTTTTCAAAATCAATCATCATATCCGGCCCCTGAACTCCATCAGGATACCCGGGATAATTTTCTACTTCCGTAGTAATTGTAAGCTGGCCGCCAGGTTGAATTCCCTGGTACATCACTGGTTTCAGATTTGCCCTTGCAGCATAAATTGCAGCAGTATATCCGGCCGGCCCTGAGCCAATAATGAGGCATTCAATATGTTCTGTTTTTGTATCCATAGTGTGCAAAAATAATATTTTTAAAAGTAAAGATTTTCACGTTTCGGAAAGCGCTTAAACTTTTGAGAAAGGTTAGCAATGTCTCATCAGTAGTCAATCAACTTGTCGCTACACTTATGAAAAGAAAACAACTCTTTCTATGACATTTTTTATTTATGAAATCTTTTGTTCAAATAGCTTTTCAAAAAGATAATTTGAATAAAGATCATGATCATTCCTGAGAGGATAATATAGAGGGTGAGAGCCGAAAACTGAAATCCGCTGAATACTTTTTGAATATTGTGGTTATTTATAAAACTAAAATCTATACTCGCAGCGGATTGTTTTTGGGAATACCCGTTAAAAATGAGGGAGGCCATTAAAGCAGCAATAGCAGTAAATATGATCAGCCAGCCACGTTTGGAAATAACCGGTTTATAGGAAATCGATTTTTTCTTTTCTATCGAAAATACGTCTGACATTACTTTAGAGGTAAAATCAAATGGAGCGTCTTCCAAAGGTGACGCCATCATCATTTTTTCTACCAGCTTTTCTATATTTTTATCATTCCTGCTTTTCATATTGTTCGATTAATTGAGGTTCAAGTTGTGTTTTTAAAATACCCGCTAACTTTATCCTGCTTCTGTAAAGTTTTACTTTCAAATTGT
>DATILZ010000022.1:0-4534 GCA_035475995.1 Hanamia sp.
GATAATTTAATAACTGCTCCTGAAGGCACCGATTTAAAAAAGGCGCAGTCCATTTTAAGAAAATATAAAATTGAAAAATTACCGGTTGTAAATAAAAAAGGAATTTTAAAAGGACTGATTACGTATCGTGATATTTTACAGGTTCACAATCATCCTTTTTCAGCGAAAGATGAATTTGGAAGATTGCTCGTTGGAGCCGGTGTTGGCATTACAAAAGATATTGGCGACAGGGTTTCTGCATTGCAACAAGTAGGGGTTGACATCATTGCCCTTGACAGTGCTCACGGGCATACAAAAGGGGTGATAGATGCTTTGAAAAAAATTAAAAAAGACTTTAAAAATCTCCCCATTATCGCCGGAAATATCGCAACCGGAAGTGGCGCTAAAGCTTTGGCAGATGCAGGGGCAGATGCAATAAAGGTTGGAATAGGGCCAGGTTCTATTTGTACCACAAGAATTGTAGCCGGCGCCGGAGTTCCTCAAATCACTGCACTTTTAGAAGTATCAGCTGCTATAAAAAATAAAAATATCGGCATCATTGCTGATGGAGGAATCCGTTATACCGGCGACATGGTAAAAGCATTAGCTGCCGGCGCAGATTGCGTGATGATGGGCGGTGTTTTTGCAGGCACAGAAGAAAGCCCCGGCGAAACGATTATTTATGAAGGAAGAAAATTCAAACAATATCGCGGAATGGGTTCACTTGGAGCAATGGCACAGGGAAGCAGCGACCGTTATTTCCAGGATGGAGAAGAACAAACTAAAAAATATGTTCCCGAGGGAATAGAAGGCCGTATCGCCTACAAAGGATTTTTGTATGAAGTGGTTCACCAGTTCACTGGTGGATTACGTGCCGGAATGGGCTATTGCGGAGCAAAAGATATTCGCGCATTACAACAGGCAACATTTATAAAAATAACGAACGCCGGAATGCGTGAAAGCCATGCACATGATGTAGAGATTACGAAGGAAGCACCGAATTATAGCAGGTAGATAAGGATTGTTCAGAAGAGTTGGATTGTTAGATTGTTATATGTTCAAATTGTTACATTGTTTAGTACCATCGTTAGTCAATTCGAAAAAAAGAAGGTGGTTTTTAGGTAAAAAATAATGAATTCGAAGTAAAGCCCAAAACATGAATTGATAATATTGGTTCGTTTACTGACTGATCTGGCCTTCGGTACCGACCTCACTTTCCTGCATTTCAAATTGCATTTTATGCAAATTATAATAATGCCCCTGCAGATTTATCAGCTCATTATGTGTTCCCATTTCTTTGATTACACCTTTATCCAAAACAATTATTTTATTGGCCTTGCGAATGGTAGATAAACGGTGCGCAATCACAATGGAAGTTCTTCCGCTGATTAATTTATCAATCGCATGTTGTATCAACAATTCACTTTCGCTGTCAATAGAGGAGGTTGCTTCGTCCAAAATTAAAATCGAAGGATTGTACAAAAGTGCGCGGATAAAAGATAATAGTTGCCGTTGGCCAAGAGAAAGCGTAGCGCCTCTTTCCATTACATTATAATCATAACCGCCCGGCAATTTCATCAGGAAATTATGCACGCCGATCATCTTCGCTGCTTCTATTGCCTGCTCTCTTTTTATTAATGGATTTCTCAAAGTAATATTATCCAAAACAGAACCGCTGAATAAAAAAACATCCTGCAAAACAACTGCTATCCTGCTTCTCAGGAAATCAATATCATAATCTTTGATGTTATGATCGTCTATTTTTATTTCTCCTTTGCTTATTGGATAAAGACGATTTAATAAACTGATAACAGAAGTTTTGCCGCTTCCGGTATGTCCAACAATGGCAAGCGTTTCGCCGGGATTTATTTTAAAATTTATATCTTTTAAAACATAATCTTCTTTATTGTATGCAAACCAAACATGCTTAAATTCCACTTCACCTTTGATAATTCCTGAATGGATTCCATTGTGAGTGTTTGGAGTTACATCTTCATTATCCAACACTTTAAATACCCTTTCACTCGCTACCATTCCCATCTGAAGCACATTGAATTTATCAGCGATCTGTCGCAGAGGCCTGAATAACAGATTCAGGTACATAATAAATGCAATAATTACTCCGGCATTAGCTGAATAATTTCCGCCCCACCAAACTAATAATCCAATAGAAAAAGCAAGTACAATTTCAACAACAGGAAAAAAAACAGAATAAGCAAAAATCGCTTTAATGTTGGCGTTGCGATGTTGCTTGTTAATTTCATTAAACTTGTCAAATTCTTTATCTTCTACCGCGAAAGCCTGTACCACGCTCATTCCTGTAATATGCTCCTGGACAAAAGCATTTAATGCAGCCACCGCGTTTCTTACTTTTATAAAAGATTTATTTACGCTTTCTTTGAAAAAATAAGTAGCGATAATGAGAATTGGAAAAGGCGCAAGACTTATCAGGGAAAGCCGCCAATCCTGCAAAAACATAAACAACAAAATAGAAATGATTGACAACAGATCGGAGATAATCGGAATCAATCCATTTGCAAAAATATCATTAATGGATTCGATATCATTTATTGTTCGTGTGGTTAAAGTTCCAATGGGTGTTTTATCAAATTGCCTCAGATTTAGACTCAATACTTTTTTATAAACCGTTACCCGCAAATCCTTTACAACCGTTTGTCCAAGCCATGAAGTGATAAACCCAAAATAAAAGCGCAATGCCGTTTCCAGCAATAACATTCCTATCTGGATAATCGTGATAAGAATGAGCCAATACATGTTCTTATCTTTTATGAAAACATTTACCGTGTATTGAATCAGGTAAGGCCGCAGGGGCGAGAGAACTGCAAGAATAATGGATAAAAAAATGGAGAGATAAATTTTGTTTTTATAAGGCAAGGCATATGCAAAGACATTTTTCAGAACACTCAAGTCCATTAATTTTTTGCGCTGTTTTTTCCCCTCCATCACGCAAATTTAAAACGAAAAAAGCAGATGCTTTTTTGAAGACGGTTTAAAAACAATTTATTGTTATAAACAGCATCAAAGTAAATGTAAGAATCACGATTATTTCTTCTTTTGCTGATTCAATATTTCGTCAGATTTTATTAAATCTAAAACTAATTCCTGCATAATAATTTCTTCCGGCTGCCACATTATAATACCGGCCTGCTGCAGCATTAATATCATTGCCAAGGCTGTATTTTGTATCAAAGAGATTATCCGCTCCTGCAAATATTTCCACGCTAAATTTTTTCTTAAACTCTTTTTTGTATCCTAACCTGGCGCCTAAAAGATTATAGGAGGAAGCGTAGGCAGAATTAGCATCGTTTAATGCGATTTTGTCTGTATAATTGTAAGTAACATTTAGATAGCATCCGCCCTTTGAGGTAATATCAAGCCCGGCCACAACTACGTTTGGCGCTGCTCCCGGTAATTTATTTTTTGAAAAATCAGCGTTTACCTGTTTAAAACTTCCATAATGGAAATCATGCAAGGCATAACTGCTCCATACTTTAGCTGAATTAATTAAATGATGTGGTGCATCAACAAACCGGTAGGAAGCATAACTTTCTACACCTTTTTGTTTAGCGGAACCAGCATTCACATAGTAATAAATTCCGTTGATATCGATGCGTTGTACGATTGTATTTTTCAGATCGAAGAAAAAGGTACTGATATCGAAAAAGATTTTGTTTTGCAGTAACGTGCCCTTAATACCTGCCTCATAATCAATTCCTTCTTCCGGCTGCAGATTGGTTCCGAATAATCCATCAGAACGAAGTACTTCTGAAACTGTTGGCGGAGAAAATCCGCGGGAAACACTTGCATAAACGGATACATTTTTGTCAATCTCTTTTAGAACTGCAATATGCGGTGGCAGCTGATTCTTGAACACTCTTTTCTGTGTAGTGGAAGGCCTTGAAAGATGAACCATTTGAATGGAGGATTTATTCAGGCTGGCTCCGCCTGTAACCGTCCAGCCATGAGGCAATTTAAAATCTGCCTGTGCAAAAAACATATATTGCCAATTGTTTAAATTATCGTCTGATTGCAATGAATCAGCAACTCCCAGTTTATTGCCATAATCCCTTGTATTAAAAAAACCCTTCTGTGCTTCTGTTCCAAAATCAAATTGGAGGGCAGTTTTACCAATTTGCTTTTTATATTCAAAAACGCTTCTGCCTCCAAAATGTGGCTCTTTCCGTAATTCATACACTCTTATACCGGGATTGATGAAATCCGTATAAGAGCCATATAAAGAAGTTGTGTTGTGCCAGTGATCATTAAATTCGTATTCATTACTGAAGCCGATCAGAAAATTCTTTTGATAAATCGCGGCTTTGTTTTGCACAGCTCCAGGCTGTGAACCCGAAGCCGGCCTTGCCTGTTTTGGATCAGCATTAAACTGTGCCAGCGTTAAACCGCCGGGCGTTTGATAATAAAGATCGCCATAAGACATGTAGGTATGCAACGTTTGTTTATCATTTATTCTCAAAGAGTTTTCCCAAGTCGCAATATCTTTCCGCAATTTGGCTTGCTGGCGGTAACCATCGCT
>DATILZ010000023.1:0-2898 GCA_035475995.1 Hanamia sp.
TTTGACTGGAAGCCGCATGAAAAATCCAGGACGCTGGAACTTCTGGCCTCCCATGTTGCTGAATTGCCCGGTTTTTTAAATTCGATTTTAACAGTGGATGAATTGGATTTTGCCAAAGGAGAATATAAAGCTTATAAAACAAAAACGCCTGAAGAACTAAAGGATCTTTTCCAGGAAAGACTAGATGAAGTTTTACAGACGCTGCAAAATACAAGCGATGAAAAAATGCAGGAGACTTTTACGTTGCGTAGTGGTGATCATGTTATTGCCAGTGTTCCCCGTATGAATGCGGTTCGTTCAATGGCGTTTAGTCATATTGTGCATCACCGCGGACAATTATCGGTTTACCTTCGCTTACTCGATATTCCGGTTCCGGGAATGTATGGCCCAAGCGCCGACGAAATGTAAATGTTTCCAGCCTTCTCTGAGGTTAAAAATAAAAGAACTGCTGGAACTGTTTGAAGACGCATCAGTTATTAAAAACTTATAGGTTTGTGTAAAATAGATCTGTGTAAATAGCTTTGTGCAAGCATAAACCGAAAGCTTGATTAAAACTAACAATTAAATATATTTTACATTTACCTTTCCATCATCAAATGATCATTCAATTGAAAAAAGGATCTCTAAGCCGTATCATTAGTTGCTTTTTATTGCTAGCAGGAATTCATCCGCTTCAGGCACAGGTAAAAATTTTAGCGGTAGATCCGTCTGCGACCAACACTTCCATTGAGCTTGTACATAGCCCACATATCATTGCTTATGATACACATATTCCTTCCAAGCATAAGCTTATACTTATGATGGTTGGCACGGGAGGTCATGCTTCCGACAGCCGTGGTATGGACAGCATTTTTGCGACGATGGGTTATCATGTTATCAGTCTGGATTATGAGAACAGTGTAATAACAACTGTTTGTTCTCATAGTGAAGACAGTACGTGTTTCGACAACTTTCGTCGTGAAATTATTACCGGCGACCCCGTGAGCGACAAGGTAGAAGTAGATAAAACCAATAGCCTGTTGAATCGTTTTAATTATTTACTCCGTTATCTTGTAAAACATGATCCGGAAGGTAAGTGGAATGAGTTCTATGCCGGTGGCCAACCTGTATGGAATAAGATTATCAGCGCCGGCCATTCACAGGGAGCCGGCCATGCAGGTTATCTTGGTAAAATGTTCAAACTAAGCCGGGTATTAATGTTTTCGGGGCCACAGGATTACCTGGATGATTTGCATAAACCTGGTTCCTGGCAATCAATGAAAAGCGCTACGCCTCCATGGCGGTTTTTTGCTTTCCTGCATGTCAAAGATCCTTTTAATGTGCATCACCAGCTCGCCGACGATATGAAGCTCATGAACCTTTCGCACATTGATACCATAATGGTGCAGCCCGGCGTTCCTGTCCGTGGACATGCTCAGATATTGGTAAATGATATTCAAACCAATAATCCGCATGGCTCTACTATTTCACTCCAATTTGCAAATGTATGGAAGTACATGCTGAATGAGGAAACCACCAAAGATTAGCGAATTGCCGCGCTATTTTTAGATTGTTTACAACTAAAATAATTCATAGTACCGGTGCCTTCTTCACACTGCGGTCTTGGATTTGCAATAGAATGAATAATAACTATGAAAGCAGTTTGATGTGTGATTTTTTGGAATATCTGATTTGGCTATTGGCAGGAAACTTGCGGTCGCGGGTGAATTTAAATAAGTACAGGTAAAATTAAATAATATTATGTTGCACACTACACCATTCCTTTTATTTGACGGCAACTGCGCTGAAGCAATGACCTTTTACCAAAATTGTTTTGGTGGAGAGCTTACTCTTACTAAATTGGGTGAAACACCAATGAAGGATCAGTTTCCCGTAGAAAAACACAACAGGATTATCTATGCTCAATTAAAAAATAATGGAGTCGATTTGTCTGCTACAGACTGGATGGCATCTCCGATGCTGGAGCCAAAACAAGGAAATACTTTCAGCATTTATATTACAGCTAAAAACTACGATGAATTAAAAGCGGTTTTTGATAAACTTTCTGTAAGTGCAGATAAAGATGAAAGAACCTTTATGGAACTGAAGGATATGCCATTCGGAATTTACGGACAGTTCACAGACAGATACAAGGTTTCCTGGATTTTCAGAGGAAATAAGCAGGAACAAAATGAGTAAAAAGCTTTAATGTTTGCAAAGCATAAGTTGTTTCCTTCCCTTTAAACCATAGATAGTTTATTCATCCTTCACTGCATACCCTATAAATGAGCTATAAATCACCTTTCCGATGATGTGAAAAGCATTCAACTTTTACAGACAAAATACAGAAAGTATGAAGATGAAAGTCTCACGGGGATCATAGTGCAATGACTACCTGCCCGCGGAAAAATATTTATCCTTATTTTGAAAATGATTATGAAAAGAAGAAAGTGAAGGAATTGCTGCTTGTCAAAAGAGATTAATGACATTCCTTGATTCGGCAATCAAAACTTAAGATCCACCATTGTCCTTAATTATTCGGATGATTTTTTATTGTCAAAAAAATTTGCAGTAAAAGAACAAATAAGTTCATTTCCGTTTTGCATCAATCTTTGAAAGGAAGCGTTAATGATACTATCGGTAAATAGAGACTATTCAACTGTAATAAAACGTCATTTTATTTTTATTTTCAAAATCAATATTTCATCCGATATTGATTTATGCTTCTTTATTTTAATTTTATAATTGAAATTTTGCTTTTAGTTTAATTAAAGCCTTCGTCTTTTTTTAATCCGTGAGATTTAAACATTAGCAAACAAAGAAATTCATTTTCCTATCTCTTTTTTAAAATCATTACCGATTTAGGGGTTTTTAGTACCCCTTTTTGTTAATACATATTTCTAATTATTCAAAAAAAAA